>NZ_JCACCM010000149.1:0-130438 GCF_059501405.1 Myxacorys sp. | reverse complement strand
TTTAGATCTGGGATGTAAAACTCCACTTCAAGAAAAAGAGGGCAGCGCTAAGCGCTGCCCTCTTTTTCTTGAAGTGAGGTTGCTAGGGCCGAAGCTATACCCGACATTCCGCCCTTTCCACTAGCACATTAACTATTAACGACGAAGCAATCAGCCCCATAGCGTCTTCCCCAAACCTATTGAGAATGAAACGATTCGAAAGAGCATCGATGCTCTTTCGTTCAAGAGAACTAATCAAGAGAACTAATAATGTCTGAAACCCTAGGATCGCGCATCACTAGAACTGACGCGATCGCCCTCCAAGTCCCCAACTTTGAGGGATTTCTATCTCTTGCTCCCCCAATTTAGAGAGTTGAGGCAACATTCCGACCAATTGCATCAGTCCTGTTGAAGTGGATGACGCTCAGAGCTAATCCGTCAACCGTTGTAAATAGCGCTCAATTAATAGAATCGCCACAATATCATCAATGCTGCGGGGTGGCGTCCGCATTCCTTCCGGGACAAGCCGGGTTAGACCCGTCGGTGGATACATCTGCCAGTAGCGATCGCGCGCCTCCAGAGAACTATGCCGCTCATCGACCATGACCACCCGCAACGGCTCCCCCAATTCATCTCCTAATTTCCGCTTCCACGCTTTGGAAGAGGTTTGATCCCCCATCACCAAGAGCGAAATCGGAAACCGTTGACGCAGCGATTTGATCGTGGCGATCGCACCTTCTGCCGTGACGACCTCGTGATAATACAGCCGCCGATCAACGCCCATCACCGCCAACCCGCACTTCTGCCGCCCCGGATCAAACCCCAAAATCACAGGTTGATCCAGCCCCGTCTGTTCTCCCTTCTCCATCGCTTTCCAACTGTCCATGACTACACTGTCCATGACTACGACGTTTTCAGTACCACTTGACCGTTTTGAATCACCACTAATCCTATTTTGAGCGGTCCTACTGTGTACGTTACATCGGATGCCACTGCCCGGAGTTCTACCGGAGTCTGAAATTGGCGCAGTTGCTCTATAAAGCCTGATAACGACTCTAGGTTTTCAATCTGAACGCTATCGTTGATTACGCCTGCCCGTTTCGCGCGGAAATTGGAGAAGGCGAGCAGTTGCTCGATGCTTTGCTGGAACTGATCAGGCGTCAGCTTTGAGGGTTCAATGGACTTAGACGCCACCACATCCCCCTCTAAAAACACGACCCGATTTGGAACAGCACTGGCAAAGACAGAAACAGGTCGCCGTTCGCCCCGGACATAGTTAGCGTCCGCCGCGATCCTCACCACGTAGTCTTGACCATCATTAATCGTTTTAATCAGACGCTCCACATCGGCGGTCTTAATCAGAACGATCTGCTCTTCCGTCGTGGAACCAGGTTGAATCAACTGCCACGCCGCTCGATTTGCTTCTTTTAGCAAGCGATCGACGGCGGCTTTGGCAGCAGCCGGATCAACTACGCGCAGCACGCCCGCCGATAGCACCTGGTTCCGCAGAATTGCCAAATATCCGCCGCGAATCAGTTGGGCTTCTTGCTCAGACTGCTGAACCGCTTCGGCTAAGAGCGCTTGTTGAGATGCCAGTTGTCGAAGTTGAATTTCGCGCTGGGCAATCACGCGATCGCGCTCAGCAATTTCGCGATCGCGCCTCTGAAGCTCGCTCGTCCGCTCCGCAATTTGGCTATCGCGCTCGGCAATTTGCGCTTTGACGGCATCGCGTTGAGCAATCAGAGTTTTTTGCTCGCCCTGCAACTGGTTAATCTCCGATCGCAGCGTTTCAGCCTGCGCAGAGACGGCATTGAGTTGACCGCGAATCACATCCCGCTGCGCCTCAGCCGTTCTGAGCTGCTCGTTGGTCTGTCTCTGCTTTTCAAGGGACTGCTTCAGAGATTCATTAATGCGATTGAGTTGCCCTTCCGCTTGTGTCCGCTGGGCGCGGGTGCGCTCAAGTTCATCCTCGACCTTACTCTTCTGTTGATTGGTAATTTTTAGATCATCTGAGTTTTGCCGTAAGGCTCGATTTTGCTCCCGGACTTTCTTTTGCAAGTCGTTGAAATCGAGCAGCATGTCACGAAACTGGCGGCTACTCGCAAACAAGATGCCAAACGTCGAGGCGGAAATTAACGTTCCGGTCAAGATGGTCACGACTGTTGCCGTGCGCTTAGGCCGCAGATTAAACAAGCTAAGCCGCGCCTTTCCAACTTTGGTGCCGATGCGATCGCCAACGGTTGCGATCAGCCCGCCCAAAATCAAAACTGCAAAAATCAGAATTAGCCCTATGTCGGACATTGATGCTCCAAAACGCTCGGCTTAGTTCACTCGACAAGCAGGACTCCGCATCTATTATGCCTGCGGAACGGATATGTCTGCTGCGAAGAAAATGTGTGATTTGGAGCGAGGGCAGAGAAAGTTTAAGTAAACTGCTGGCTTAACGTGACCGGATTGTGAACGGTGATCTTTTTCTTGTGAATCGAGATCATGTTATCTTGCCGCAAATCTCCTAATAAGCGGGTGACGGTCACGCGAGTGGAGCCGATCGCTTCTGCGATCGCTTGATGCGACAGTTTGAGATCAATCGTGATCCCTTCTTGAGACGGTACACCAAAATCGCGGCAGAGAATCAACAAAAAGCTGACCAACCGCGATCCCATATCTCGGTGTGCCAACGTTTCGATCATCATCTCGGTTTGTAGAATGCGAGATGACAGTCCTTTCAGCAGCATCATTGAGAGGTCTGGGTTGTCTTTCAGGGCTTTCTCGACCTGCTCGATGGGCACTGATAGCAACTCTGCTGGAGTGAACGCCACGGCATGATAGAAGCGATCGGCGCGTTGACCCGTAATCAGGGACAGCACCCCAAACACGCTGTTCTCTCTCAGCAGGGCCACTGTGATTTCCTCGCCTGCCTCGTACACGCGCGAGAGCTTGACGGCTCCTTTCTGCAAGAAGTAAACTCGCTCCGCCGGATCACCCGGAAAGAAAATAGTTTTGCCACGCTCAAATGTTTCTACAACGGGGGGGTATGCCCCTCCACCGATTTGGCGAAATAACGATGCAAGCGGTCTCTCTTTGGTCACTATCATTTCTTCCCTTTATCGTCACTCAGACGTTCTTTTAGCAACTATTAGACTCACAGGTGAGCAAAATTTTCTATTAAAACCCCTTTAGAAAATTGTTCTATTGAGGCGAAGCATTGTAAGCGAAGTCTTTGTAGACAATTGATGACTTTAGAACACTTAAACTGACTGCAAACGCAGGTTTTGTGCCTCGTTATACATTTCTGCTTATATTTTAAGAATTTTAGAAAATCTCTGTTATTTCCTCAACAAAAGATTGACTCGTATTGAACGCTGTTTGAGGAGATTAGTCAATCATTTTGACCGCATGCTAGCGCAAAGCGGACTGGAGAGAGGGAGTCCTGATCTGCACCTGGCAGTGAAGAGGTAGATTTCGGTTTGGATAAGTTCCAGAAGTATGTGCGATCGCACGTTGAAGCGATGCGATCGCACATACTTCCACTCTAATCATTCAACGGCTGCTTTTGCACTAGCTCCATTTTTCGCAGCAGGCAGCTTGGTCTTCATCTCACTGACACTGGTCGGAACGGTAGGAACGTTGCGTGATGAAGTTCTCTGCCCCTTCGCTCGTTGCTTTCCTCCTGCCATCCGATATTCTCGGCTGTCTTCGCCATAGCGAGCAACCACATTCGTCATCAACCGCTTGGACAGGTCCTGTAAAGATTGCTCCATCAGTTCAACTTCTCGTTGAGCATCGTCTACTTGCGACAGCAGGATGTTGTAGGTAGCAAGTTTCTGACGCATTTGATCAATCAGGTCGGCATAAGCTTGCACAGTCACTCCGTTACCAAAGTCAAGAAAGCGATCGATGGACTGCAACGATTCCATTTGCCGCTCTGAGTTTGACAAGGTAGATGAGTTTCGTTTGGGTCGAGACATCTCTTTTTTCTGAGTAAAGAATGCTCTCACCGTAACGACGGACAAACTCACTGTTCACCGTGAATGTAAGGAAATTTTAGCGATCGTTGGTAGTGCAAAGGCAGGGTCAACCGTGAATTCCCAAAGTATTTTTCAGCCCCACGGGACGTTTGGGGCAAAAGTCGCGAGGTTTGAGCCAAACGGAGCTTGATCCATAGATGACCTCCAGGGGTTTAACAAAAAGGTCGCGACTTAATCAATCAACCTAGCTCCGTTGATAGATTAGCTCCAGAGGTTTGAGAAAAAGGTCGCGACAATCATGATGGATCTAGCTCCGTTGATAGATAACCTCCAGAGGTTTAACAAAAAGGTCGCGACCTTATCTATAAATGAAAAGCGGTTTGAGAAAAGGTAAGGCGTCTCTTTTGGTTTTTTGGGTGGGAGCGATCGTAGTTCCATCTCTGCATTAGTCCAATCACTTCAATAAGAATCTGAGTTTGCAAGAAACGGACTTTTCTTAGGAGAAAACACTCAGCATTAGCTCCTGCATCTCCAGTCGAAGGATATTATGCAGAAGTGGTGTCGGGATAAGTACCTCAAAATAGGGTCTTAGGCAGAAATTTTCAGTCTAAATAGTAGTTAGCTTGTTTATGTCATAGGTGGTGAGGGTAGTTTAGAGATATCTGTTGATGTTGAATGTTTTCAATTCTTCAACTGGTATGTGAGAAACAAGGCATGGACACAAAGAGGCTATTGGAACTATACGGTTCTGGAGAACGCGATTTTCACGGTATCGCTATAGATAAGGCAGATTTGAGTGGGCAGATTTTAAAGAAAGCAATTCTTGATCGAGCTAAGCTATATTTTGCTGATATGGCGGGTGTGAATTTAAGAGCTGCAAGTCTCAAAGTGGCTAGTCTGAATTATGCAAATTTAAGCAATGCCAATTTGCGAGGAGCAAATCTACAAGGGGCAGATTTGAGAAGAGCGAATTTAAGTGGAGCTAACTTCAAGGGAGCCGACTTGCGAAGAACATATTTAGGACAAGCTAATTTGAGAGGAGCAAATCTAGAAAACGCAAATTTGAGTGAAGCTGATATTTGGGATGTTGACCTCACTGGTGCAAACCTGTTTGAAACAAAACTGAAGAAAGTCCATTTCAGAAATGCTTGTCTTTTCCAAGGCGCTAACGTTGAAAAAGCAAGGTTGGGAGAAGCTTGGGGGCTTTCAGAGGCGGAGAAGCAGGATTTAATTGCACGAGGAGCTATCATCGAGTCTTTAAAGGTGACAATACTTTCGGATGCCGAAATTATCAAGATGTGGCTCAGTGAACAACGTATAGATGCGATTAGAGAATATCGACGCTCACACAATGTAGGCTTGCACGAAGCATTTGATACTTTACAGAAGCTTGCAACAAATCATCAATAAAGTAGAGTGTGCTGGTGTGGCGACACAAGCTAACAATCTCAATGCACTGGAACAATGTCAATTGATCGGTAAGTTGCAAAGGTTATCTGTGTCCGGTGATTGCGAACGTTAGGCAGCTTCTCGTTCTATGTAGGGACAGTAATCAGAAGGTTGCCTGTAGAGTGACTTCAGTCCAAAATATACTTAAAATCACTTCTTACTGCCAATGTCAGACAGCCGGATTCATCTCGTTAACAGTCAAACTGGAGATGTCTTTCCGGCTGCTCCTGATGGAAGTGTGTTATTTTCCAGCGTGAATGCAGGTTGGCAGGGAATCACGGTTGAATTTCACCGAATTTCATCATTTGAACTACCCGAACACTATATCGATGGACATCGTTTGGCGGTCAACATTGGTCAACCTGTTCACTACGAATGGAAAGAGGGCAGGCATTGGCGACAAACGACTTTGAATCCAGGTGATTTTTGCTTACAGACACACGGCGATATCAACTTTCCTCGATGGTGGGGAAACTTTGAATTTTTGGCGATCGCCCTTGACTCTCAATTTGTTCGCCAAGCGTTTCAAGATACGGGTGCCTCAGAAAACATTGGTTTTCTAACCCGTCGAGGTGAAGCTGATACAACAATTGCTGATTTTACTCATCGCTTTAAAGCAGAATTAGCTTCTGGAAGCTACTGTGGCACGCTTTACGGTGAATCGCTTGCGGTCGCCTTTGCCCTTCATCTGATTGAGCATCACAGCAGCTGCCCTCAAAAACTGCGTAAAGCTTCTGGAAAGCTTTCGTCACAGCAGCTAAAGCAGATTATTGAATACGTTCATGAACATCTAAGCGAGGAGTTGAGTCTCGTTGACTTAGCCAAACAAATGAACCTGAGCGCATTTCACTTTGCGCGTCTGTTCAAAAATTCGTTGGGACTTTCCCCACATCAATATCTATTGCAAAACCGAGTCGAGCGTGCCAAGAAGCTGATTGCGATTGCGGGTAAACCCGATTTAACCGATATTGGGTTGCAGGTAGGCTTCTACGACCAAGCGCATTTTACCAAAGCCTTTAAGCGAGTCGTCGGCATTCCACCTAAAAGCTTCCTCAAGCAGGTCGCAAGCTAAGCAAGATTTTACAATTTTTCGACACGGCTGTTTCGATAAGCTGTTCTCAGAGTTTAGGAGAAGCGAACTAATGAAGAAGCTAAATCGTTCACGTCGTGGATTAATCAAAGGTGCTGCCTTGGCTGCAACTGGAATGACACTAGGAGCAGGACTATCCCCTTTACGAACCCAACAAGCAACAGCACAGGCTCCCGCTCAGCCTGATGCACAGCCTCAGCCCTCCAGCACACTTCCTTTGTCTGGAAAGGTCGCATTCGTTACTGGAGCGGCACGAGGGATTGGACGGGCAATTTCAGAAGTTTTCGCAATGAATGGTGCCGATGTTGCCATGTTGGATATTGCCGAGCCTTCTCGTTTGAACTCTTCACAGGGTTATCGTGTTGCCAACAGAGATGAGTTCAATGCAGCCGTTGCTTCTGTCAAGCAATACGGCACAAAGGTTCTGCTAATTCAGGTGGATGTTCGCGATCTAGCAGCAATGCAATCTGCGGCAGAACGCACGAACCGCGAATTGGGTGGCATTGATATTGTCGTTGCCAATGCAGGTTATGTGGCATGGCACAGCTTTGAGGATGGCACCCCTCAACTCTGGCACGATGTATTCGATGTCAATGTTCACGGGGTTTTCAATACAGCAAAAGCTGCCATTCCGTTTCTCAAGCAGCGGGGTGGTGGACGCATCATCAATATGGCATCTGTGGGGGGCAGGGCTGGATTTGCTGGAAACGGTGCTTATACATCGACGAAGTGGGCTGTGATTGGGATGACTAAGCAAGCCGCTCAAGAGTTGGGGCAATACAACATCACAGTGAACGCGATCGCGCCAGGTGCAGTCAACACGGCAATGTATCGTAGCGAGGGACAGATGCGATCAATGGGTGTTTCCACTCCAGCGCAACAGGACGCGCTAATTAATCCAGTGAGTCCACTGGGCAATGCTGGAGCGATTGAGCCAGAGGATATTGCCCAAACAGCACTTTTCCTGGCAAGCAATGCAGCAAAAACAATTTCAGGAACGACGATCGATAATGCACTGGGCTTCAATGCGAGCTATACAGCGTGAGCCTCGTTTCTTGGATGTCGAGTATATTTAGTAGCTACTGCCTAACAATTGCGTTGCAGCGGCGGACGAAAGATTTTGGTCTAAATCTAAATATAGAAGCTACTACCTCCGCTGAACGCAGCCGTTATGCCGCAAGTTCTTGGTAGGGTGAGCAGCAAAAGCATACTTGTGAGCGTTCAATGCTCCTGTAGCTGGCGTTCAAGTTCATCGCAAATTGCTAGGTCTATCAGAACAGTCTTTGAAGTTCCTTGGTCTTAATTAAGGTGGGTTCAAACGAAGAATAATCCGTAGCATGAAGGCTTTGTATGCCGATTCCGAATGCAGAGAATGCAGTTGTTGACATTCGTAAACTACGCGACTACTGCCTTAATCTGGAACACGATGACGGCAAGCACAAAGCTCGGCTATTCTTCTCGATTCTTGGGATGACGGCTGATAATGCTGAGGAATTACGTCAAATTCTCCTTGAGGTCGCCAAAGTTCAGGAAGCCCAGTTGGGAAAACGGGATAAGTTTGGACAACGGTACACCCTAGACTTCATAATCGAATGGCAAAATAGAAGCGCAACCCTTCGGAGTGGCTGGATCATTGAGCATGGCTCAGAGTTTCCAAAATTAACGACCTGTTATCCTCTGTAATCAACAGAGGTAATAAGCATGATGAATAATACAGTTAAGTTGCTAGATGTTGTTGCCCTGATCGTTGACCTTCCTCAATACAATTTGTGGTGTGGACAGGTTGGAACGGTCGTTGAGACACTAGCGGAAGGTGCCGCATTTGAAGTTGAATTCAGCGATCGTAATGGACGTACTTATGAGTCTTTAGGATTGCGTCCAGAGCAAATCATAGTTCTACACTTTGAGCCAATATCGCCTAATGAAAAAACTGACATGATAACAGCGTAAGCAGCACAACAATCCAAATGCAGCAGACTAACGAAAACTTCTGGTGCTGAGTTCAAGGTTATCTGCCGTCGCTGATTTGCGCCGTTGTCTTGCCTACGTTACAGGTAGTGGCAGTAGTTTGAAAATTATCTATCAGAATTCAAATTTAAGTTGCGTTTAGAAGTGTTAGTAAGGCAACGATTTGAAGGGTATGGTTTCTTGTTCGGGAACAGGAACAACCCGGTTCGGGAGAGCCGAACTACAAAAATTGACTTACCCGTTAATGTGAAATTAAATCATCAATTGATGATTTTAATTGAACAAAACAACGATGACTTCAGAGGTGAATTGTATGGCTCTCATTCAATGGCAACCTTTCCAAGAAATCGAAAGCTTACAACGCGACATGAACCGTTTATTCGATCGCTTAGTTACCACGGATGGAGAAAGCAATCGTCCCGCCTTCATCCCCGCAGCAGAAATTGAGGAAACGTCTGATGCAATTCAGTTAAGCCTGGAAGTTCCAGGAATGGATGCAAAGGATATTGATGTACAAGTTTCCGCTGAAGCAGTTTCGATTAGCGGCGATCGCAAAGAAGAAACTAAGACTGAAGAGAAAGGAATGACCCGCACAGAATTTCACTACGGTCGATTCCAGCGTGTAATTCCTCTACCCACCCGCATCGAGAATACAAACGTCAAAGCTGATTACAAGGACGGCATTTTGAAACTCACACTTCCCAAAGCTGAGGAAGAGAAAAACAAAATCGTCAAGGTAAACCTCAGCTAGTTCTCACAAATGCTTAGTCCTGGCTAATAGTCAGGACTAAGCATTCATCATTTTTTACTCCTAACAACTTGCCTAGCTGAAGCACATAAAAATTGATTGAAAATGGATTGGAGTTCTTGGTTCACTAAGGATACAATTGTTCGCAATCTAGAAGGATTTCAAAACTTTATTGTTGTTTCACTTTGTATTGGCTTATTTTGCGCGATGCTGATTCGGCTGGGTGAGATGTATGTCTCTCTTCTGAACCCTCTGAACTTCAAGCTCATTACATCGGATATTTTATTTATTCTGATTTTGGTTGAATTGTTCCGGCTGTTGATTGTTTACCTCAAAGAGCAGCGCATTTCAGCCGGAACCGCTGTAGAGGTTTCCCTTGTCTCAGCATTGCGTGAGGTTATTTTACAAGGTGTGCTAGAAATTCCACTCGGTCAATTGCTGGGTATATGCGCGTTCCTCAGCGTTCTGGGCGGGTTATTGCTTCTACGAGTTTGGATGTTCCAGCGCTTGAATTCCCTAGATTCAATTGACCTCCACGAATCTAGCAGGATGTGAAAGGTTGTAGTTCAAGAAGCCAGCAATGAGATGATCAATTGACCCTTTTGCTGACCCTACAACATCAGCAACAGGGTCAATGTAGCGGAGCAGAAGAGTGAGAACCTTCTCATCGTTCAAGTTCTTATCGTTCAAGCTCTCTCATCGCCGCTCAACTGTGTCGTTAAGCCGCTTCGTTTTTGTTGGTGGGACAGAGTTGAGAAGCGAAAAGAGTGAATTCCGCGATCGCTTCAACCCTGCCAAACCCAGTTTCCTTCGAGTAATCGCTTCTACCCAACCCGTCCCAGCGATCGCGCAATGTTTAACTGACTCATCCTTTCCTGCTATCCTCATAATTGCTCTCCACTCAGACTGTCATGCTAGACCTGACCGGAAAAAATGCCCTCGTCACCGGAATTGCAAACAATCGCTCGATCGCGTGGGGGATTGCCCAACAGTTGCACAAAGCAGGGGCAAATCTTGGCATTACCTATTTGCCCGATGAGAAAGGCAAAATGGAAAAAAAGGTCGCAGAACTTGTAGAACCGCTCCAACCAAGCCTATTTCTGCCGCTCAACGTACAAGATGAAGCGCAAGTGCAGTCAACCTTCAAGACGGTAGGCGATAAATGGGGCAAGTTAGATATCTTGATTCACTGTCTTGCGTTTGCCAGTCGAGACGATTTGACAGGCGACTTTAGCGGCACAAGTCGCGCCGGATTCACAACAGCATTAGATATCAGCGCCTATTCCTTGATTCAAATGGCAGGCGCAGCGAAATCGTTGATGACAGACGGCGGCAGCATTGTCACGCTCACGTATTTAGGCGGCGTCAAAGTCATTCCAAACTACAACGTAATGGGAATTGCAAAAGCGGCGTTGGAGATGAATGTCCGTTATCTCGCATCTGAGCTAGGTCCAAACAATATTCGCGTGAACGCCATCTCAGCCGGCCCGATTCGGACATTGGCATCATCAGCGGTGGGTGGCATTCTAGACATGATTCATCACGTCGAAGCCGTTGCACCGTTGCGCCGGACTGTGACCCAAACCGAAGTTGGAAATACGGCGGCATTCCTCTGTAGCGACCTATCGAGCGGCATTACCGGACAAGTTGTGTACGTCGATGCTGGATACGAAATTATGGGGATGAGCGGAGCGAAAGCGGACGCATAATATCTCCTCAAACTGTCCGGTCTCCTAGCTGTGATCCTAGCACTTGACTAAAATCGCGTTAATTTCGAGGGATGACCGTGGCATTGAGAAAAAGTGCGATCGGCGCAGAGCATCGCTCTACAGCAATCGCTAACATTCTCAAGTTTCGTGTTTCAATCCCAATTTGTTGCTGGGACAACTTCGCCCAGCAACTGTGATACGCCTGCGTCAAGGGAAGAAGCGTCAAGGTGTGAATCATTGGGGCGATCTTGCTCTGATTTGCACCCCTTCGTTGCCGACTTCAATTTAGACTCGCATCCCAATCTACACACATCTCACACAGTTCCGTCCATCCGCTTTCGCCAGATATAGGGCGTGATCAACCACTTGCACGAGAGACTCCCTGGTTCCACCATTGTCGGGGAATAAGCCTACGCCCAGCGAAAGTGTAGTGCAGATTGTTGCAGATCCAAACTTCATCCGCATCGCTTGAAAGGATAGCCGAATCTGTTCAGCACGCTGGTAAGCGTCCTTCATCGCCACTGTAGGCAGGGCCAATACAAATTCTTCACCGCCATAGCGACACGCGATATCACCCTGTTGACTGTGATGGCGAAGCAACTTGCCAAACTCTTGTAGGACAAGATCGCCACCCTGATGCCCATAGGTATCATTGATTTGCTTGAAAAAATCAATGTCCATCAGGATAACAGCGACGCTGTAAGATTCCCGAGCGGCTCGTGTCAACTCTTGAGAGAGCATCTCCTCAAAATAACGTCGATTAAATAAGCCCGTAAGCCCATCGCGGATTGCCTGTTCACGCAGCTGAGTTTGCAATTTTTGGATCTCGCGTAGTTGTTCTTGCAACCGTTCGTTGACCTGCCGCAGATCGAATTCGCTTTGGTGCTGTTGGGTAACATCACGCAAGACAAGCAGCCGCCCAGTTGACCGTTTACGGCGATCGCGTAAGGGTGTAATTCGTAACTCCACATAGCAAGACGCGACCGCGTCAATCCACAACTCTGTCTTCACTACTTCAGGCGCATAGAGAAGCTGAACGATATCTTGCCATCTTGAGAATACCTGCCTGAGCGGTTGACCAATGCAGCGTGCTGTTGTCCCAATGAGGCGCTGTGCTGCTGGATTAATGTCAACAATGCGATTTTGCAAATCTAGAACGAGAACACCATCAGACATGCTCTCGATCAAGGTGTCTCGTGCCACAGGCACAAGGTCAAACAGGCGAAAGCGAAAGAGCGTCACAAAATAAATGGTTCCTGCTAGCAAAAAACTCATGGGGGTGATGTTCAAACCAGGAGGCGTAAGATCTAGCATATATAAAGTAGCTCCTAGCATCGGGACGATCGCCCCTGCCAACACCATGCTAGACTGCTGCCGATGGAGAAGCGACGGACGCAGAGCCGCGTTAACGAGTAGCAGTGAACCTGCGAGTGTATAAACGTAAACGCATGTCATCACCCAGTAGAACCCTAGACCGTGCTGGTAAATAACTTGGTTGGTGCTATGGGAGCAGGGCAAAACTCCGATCCAAACTAACCGATGCTGTTCATTGGTTCCAACTAACCCCACATTAAAAATGGGAAGTATGCACAGCAATACGATGTTTTTGGAGGTTAACCACTGCCTTCGGTGCGTGAAATGTATAGCAAAGATCAGGAAAAGCGTAATTACACTACCAGAGGCAACGTACTCTAACTTCGACCAAAAGATTTTGTGAGGTAGGGCGATTGCAGCAGCCTCTAGGGCAGCAACAATGGCATAGCTAGCAATGGACAGCATCAACAGAATGAACGGTATACTGGCAGAACATGCGGTACGCCTTCGCCAAGCTAAGATCGCAACCGCAGCAGCGATCAACGCCGTGAGGATGAGGATGGCAAAATAGGGATTATTCTGAAAAAGCATGGTGCTGCTAAATTCTAGGGATGCCTCTAACGTTGAGATTTGATATTAAGGTTCGGATGATTGGGATTGTTAGAAAACAAGGCAAAAAACTCTTAGAAGCGTTACGCAGTAGCCATTTTGGGCGATTTCTGTTGAAGCCGTTGTGATTCTTATTTATCAAGGATTTCAACCATTTTTCCCATTGTTGATCTGATAATTCTATTATTTATCGTTCTAGAGCAAATTTCGCGTCCTCTCTTGGCAAAACCTGCGCTCTTCTGCTCGCTGAGGTCTCTCCTCAAAAAGTTACGACGTGTAGGCTAATCCTTCTAAAACAGTTCAATTTAATTACTCGCAGATTGCTCACCAAAACAAAGTAGTTCACATTCTGGACTTAGCGTGGTGTACGTGCTGTCATCGGTTAGAATTCTTCTTTCTTTGATTGGACTCAGCCTAACTCTCGCCATTGCACAGATAATAGAAAGTGCCGTTCTAGATGAGTGCCCCTTTATGCAAACCAGTGATCGTCCCCAGACTTCTCCCGCCTTTACCGTTGCTCGAACCGCTTCTGTCAGTCGTAAAACGGGTGAAACCGATGTTCATGTCAGCGTCAATTTAGACGGGACAGGCCGCTGTACGGCAAACACTGGAGTCCCATTTCTCGATCACATGCTGCACCAGATTTCGTCTCACGGCTTGATCGATTTGGAGGTGCAGGCAACGGGCGATATTGAAATTGATGATCACCACACCAATGAAGATGTGGGCATCACACTGGGCATGGCGTTGGCAAAAGCGGTGGGCGATCGCAAGGGCATTGTCCGCTTTGGTCACTTCGTCGCGCCGCTCGATGAATCGTTGGTTCAAGTCGCACTCGATTTTTCAGGGCGTCCTCATTTGAGCTATGGGTTAGAGATTCCAACACAGCGTGTGGGAACGTATGACACGCAATTAGTTCGTGAATTTTTTGTAGCAATTGTAAATCATTCGCAAATGACGCTGCATCTTCGGCAACTTGACGGCATCAATTCGCATCATATTATTGAGGCGACGTTTAAGGCATTCGCGCGATCGCTGCGAATGGCAACGGAAATTGATCTGCGTCGCGCTCATGAAATACCCAGTTCAAAAGGTGTGTTGTAGTGCGTCGATTTCTTCTAATAGCGGCTCTGTTGGTGAGTGCTCCTGCGATCGCGTGGGTGTGTGATCTCTCTCCTGTTGCCGCTCAATCCACTTGGAAACGAGTCCTATTTCAAAAAGAAGGCTTTTCGGTAATCGTGCCTGAAATGCCGAAAAGTCGCAAAGAGAAGGGGCTTTCGCTCTACGAAGTTGTCCGGGACAAAGAACAGATGAGATATGCCGTGGGTTATCTTGATCTCGCGATCGCTCCGGGCAATGATCCTAAATTAATCAATGAGGTTTATGAAGGCGTTAGAAAAGGCGCAGAAAGAGATAAAGGAGATTTGGTTGCCTATCGCACGATTGAGCGAAATGGATTTCCGGGTCGAGAAATGACGTTTTTCTTGCCGGATGGCTTTGCGGCTCGGTGGCGAGTCTATGTCGTTAATAAACGAGCTTACTTTCTCAGCGCCACAACTACACGAAAGAATTTACAGACCGATTTGGCAAAAAGTGTAGCAGTTTTTCTCGATTCGTTTCGACTCAATGCAAAGCGTCCTACGCCTCAAAAGCTACCCCGTCAAAGCGTTCCTATCTTGCCCTCGCCAAGTCCAACCCCTTCTCCTACCGTAACGCCGTCTTCAAGTCCAACCCCTTCTCCTACGGCGACCCCCTCTCCCCAAGGCGGACGCTAGACAAGCACGGTGTCTATCCAACGGTGTCTATCCAAGCGCCTGTATTAACTTTTGGGCAGTCTGACCGATTGCCGTCAATTCTACCTGCCGTCCTGTCTCTTGATACGTGAGGCGGATCTCCAGGTAATCGTGGGGTTTGTAGGGTAAGCGTTCTGCCCATTCGATCGCCACGATGCCGGGTTCGACTTCAAGCCCTTCCCAATAGAGTTCTGGGTAGAGAGTGGCAGTTTGCGATCGCTCCAGTCGATACAGGTCAAAGTGATAGAGCGGCACGCGCCCATCCAAGTATTCGTTAATCAGCGTAAAGGTTGGACTTTCGATCGAGTCTTGGATGCCTAAGCCTGAGCCAAGCCCTTGAACTAGCGTAGTTTTACCGCTTCCCAAGTCGCCTTCTAGGAGCAACACAGTTCCTGCTGGGAGCGATCGCCCCAGTTGAATTCCTAAGTAACGGGTTGCTTCTGCATTGGGTAACGTCAAAACGTCCTTCATAAAGTTCTAATCAGAAGTGACTGGCGCGACTAAACCACTTCAACAACACCTTTGCCAAGCGTTGCGAATCGTGGCGGACATATCCGGTTTCTGGATCTTCCATCATGATATTGGCACGAATTGCCCGTCGCCCTAATTGCATCACGGCTTCCGTATCAAATTCTACAGGATAAGATTTTTCCTGAGCGTAGCGCAGCAAGGCTTTAGCAGAGGGCGGATACTTTTGGACCAACACCGCATCAAACAGACGCCGACCGCATACGCGATCAATCGCGCGAATATGATCGGCAACCGTGTAATCGTCTGTTTCTCCCGGCTGAGTCATGATGTTACAGACATAGATACAGGGGACTTCCCGTGCAGCGATCGCATCAGCAATATCGGGCACTAACAGATTGGGAATCACGCTCGTGTAGAGGCTTCCAGGACCCACGATAATATAGTCTGCATCCGCGATCGCCGAGACCGCTTTTGGTACAGCCGGAGGGTTTTCAGGAATGCAGCCAATGTGAACAATCTTTCCGCCTGCTTCGGTAATATTCGACTCGCCTTCGATCCGGCGTCCGTCAGAAAGTTCTGCCCACAGCCGGACATCGCTCAGCGTAGCAGGTAGCACTTGACCTTGTACCGCTAACACTTTAGAACTCGCCGCGATCGCTTGCTCAAAATCTCCGGTTATCTCGCTGAGAACCGTGAGAAACAAGTTTCCGAAACTGTGGCCAACCAGTCCGTCTCCCGCTTTAAATCGATATTGAAATAATTCGGTTAACAGTTTTTCTTCATCGGCAAGCGCCGCGATACAGTTGCGAATATCGCCCGGAGGCAACACGCCAATCTCTCGACGCAACCGACCCGAAGAGCCGCCATCATCTGCCACCGTGACGATCGCCGTGATGTTGGCACTCGCTTTTTTCAAGCCCCGTAGCAACGTTGATAGCCCGGTTCCCCCTCCGATCGCAACGATCTTCGCCCCCCGATTGAGCCGACGGTGATGTAGCAGCACATCAATCAGTTCTTCGTCGCGCTCAGGCATCAGCACTTCGGTAATTGACCCAAAGGTGCGAGTCTGACCCCAAAGAATCAGCAGAATGCCAAGCAGTAGTACAAGAGGGCCGCTGATATAGCTGGGAACGACCCGAGTAATCGTTTCTAAGACATCGCTGGCAAACTGGGTGATGTAAAACACGGGCGTGAGCTTCACCCAAATCGCTGCACCGAGAGAAACGAGTAAAACTCCTCCCGCACTAATTAGCATCCAGCGTTTGACCGCCAGCCCTGGAGCCAACCACTTAAACCATTGTCCGACCCAACTTGAGGTAAAAGAGTGAGACTCGTGGCGGAGCGCTCGGACAGCTTGTTTGATGAAACGATTTGTCGTCATGTGGATCGACCTACGGACGATGAATATAGGGGCTGAATACGTGCAGGATAACCTAAGTTGTGCATTCTAATGGCTGAATCTGTCTCAAGGACGTTAGGGTGTGCCTCTAACTAAAGTGAATGACTCCCTAAGGCTCTTCAAAGGTTCTCTAACCGAACTGGAACTTTGCTCAAGCGGCATTAGTCACGCTCTAGTTACAAGTGAGAACGTTGGCGCACGACGCGAGGAATGAGGGATGGAAGAATGACAATGATGAGAGATGAAAGTATGACTATACTGACTTCATCCCTCTTTGCAAAAGGTTGCCGCAGGCATTCCCTTTTCAATCCTATCCATCTAAATCTGACAGACTACCCTCTCAATAAACCCTTCATCAATCGCAAGCAGATCCTTCATCAATCGCAAGACAATTTAGGCCAATCCTTCAGCAGACCGCTACCCTGGTAAATAGCTACTTTGATAAATAGAGGGTGCAATCTCGCTCTAACATCGCAAAATAGCGTTAGATAATCTGTGTGCTAGACGGGAATGGCTGAGCCGTTGATTGAATTAAGAGGAATCCGAAAGCAGTTTGGAGGAAATCTTGTCCTCGATCAGGCTGATGTGACCGTTTATCGAGGGGAGGCGCTAGCAATCATCGGACCGTCAGGAACCGGAAAGTCAACGGTACTGCGCCTAATCGCTGGATTGATTGCTCCTGATGAAGGAGAAATTTTTGTCGATGGAAAGCGGCGTAAGGGGTTGATTGAAGATGAACCCGATTCGATCCATGTTGGCATGGTGTTTCAGCAAGCCGCGCTGTTTGACTCGCTCACCGTTGGCGAAAACGTAGGATTTTTGCTGCACCAGCATTCTCGATTGTCTAGACGACAGATTCGGGAGCTAGTAGACCACCGTTTAGAAATGGTGGGTTTGGCAGGAATTCGCGATCGCTACCCCGCAGAACTGTCTGGTGGCATGAGGAAGCGCGTCAGTTTTGCCCGGGCGGTGATGGCAAACCCCAATAAGCCGGACGACGCGCCGGACGTGCTACTCTACGATGAGCCAACCGCCGGACTCGACCCGATCGCATCTACCGTGATTGAAGATCTGGTTCGTCATCTCCAGAATAGCCAGCAAGGATGCCAGAGTTATGTCATGGTCACGCACCAAGAGAGTACCATTCGTCGCACTGCCGATCGCGTCTTGTTTCTCCATCGTGGCAAGGTGCAGTGGGAGGGCAAAACCCACGAACTTGACACGACAGATAGTCCTCTGATTCGGCAGTTTTTTAGCGGTAGTGTAGAAGGACCTATTCAAGTGCTTGGGTAAGAGGTATGGCGTTGCGATCGCGAACCGTTCGAGAAGGATCAGTCGGCTTGTTGCTGCTTGTCGGAGCCGCTTTGTTTGGCGGTCTGGTGCTGTGGATCAAAGGACTCAACCCCGCCAACCGCAGCTTTACGATCGTGGCTGATTTTGCGGTGATCAATGGAGTCCAAGACGGAACGGCCGTGCGCTACCGGGGCGTAAATGTCGGCAAGATTAAAAGCACAGCTCCAGGAGCCAATGGCGTCGAGGTGCAAATTGAGGTGTCGCCCGCCGATTTGCTGATTCCCAAGGATTCTGAGGTGACGGTGAATCAGACGGGCTTGCTGGGTGAAACGGTGGTGGACATCGTTCCGCGCCAATTGCTATCAGAAGGCGCGATTAGCTCTGCACGCAGCTCCAAAGGAAACGCGGGTGAACCCCTCGACCCAGACTGCAACCGGGATGTCATTTTGTGCGACGGTTCGCGCGTCAAAGGGCGCTTGGGCATCAGCACCGATGAGCTGATTCGAGCGACAATTCAGTTTGCCGATGCTTACAGCAGTCCGCAATTTACAGGCAACATCACAACCTTAACGAAAAATAGCAGTGAGGCAGCCGCTCAGATTGCCATTCTTAGCAAAGAAGTTACGGGGCTAGTGAAATCTGCTAGACAGGAAGTCGGTACATTCTCAACAACGGCGCGATCGTTCTCAACGACCGCAGACTCGATCACGACAGCAGCAAATCAAGTGACGCTGACAGTTGGGCAAGTGAATGAGTTAGTGACCGCCAATCGAGCAACGCTGGTTTCAACGTTGGATAACCTCAATGCAACGAGTACCCAATTGCGCGGTAGCGTTGCGAGTTTGAGCCCAATTTTCAATCAGGTTCAACGAGGGCAACTGATTCAAAATTTAGAGACTCTTTCTGCAAATGCGGTTCAAGCGTCTGCTAATTTTCGAGATGTGTCAACCAGTTTGAACAATCCTGAAAGCATTACATTACTGCGGCAAACGCTTGATTCTGCGAGAGAGACGTTTCAGAACACGCAAAAAATTACGGCCGATTTAGATGAATTAACGGGCGATCCGGCGCTTCGTAATAACTTGAGAAACTTAATCAATGGTCTAAGTGGGCTGGTGTCTTCGACCGATCAGCTTGAGAAACAGGCTCAGGTCGCTCAAATTCTGACGGTTCCCTCGCCCACTGCAAAGCTGCGTCCGTTCACCAAAGAAAACACTCAGCTTTCGGCGGAGTTTATGCCAAATTTTCAGTTTGATCCTAGTCCAGCCCCAACTCAGCCTTAAATATGCCTTGGTTTGTCTCAGCCACTTTGACGAGTGCGATGGCTGTAGCAGCTTACGCCGCGATCGCATTCGTCGCGACAAATATCGATGATTTAGTGATCCTGATGCTGTTTTTTGCTCAGGTCAATCCGCAATTCAAAAAGCATCATATTTATGCTGGTCAATATTTAGGATTCACAGCATTAGTTTTATGCAGCTTACCAGGTTTTTTTGGCGGATTAGTTGTTTCTAAACCCTTAATTGGGTTGCTTGGATTTGTGCCAATAGTGTTTGGAATTCGGAATTTAATCACTTCAGAGGATCGTGATGAAGTTCAAGCAACGAGCGTGTCACGTAGAGGAATTTTCAAACTCATCAATCCTCAAATTTTTAACGTTGCTGCCGTTAGGTTTGCTAATGGTGGAGATAATATCGGAATTTATATTCCACTCTTTGCAAGTAGTACTTTGACTAATTTGGTGATTGTTTTAAGCGTATTCTTTCTACTCGTTGGGGTCTGGTGCATCATCTCAGATGGGTTAGCAGGACATCCAACTGTCGCGCCGATTCTCAGCCGCTATAGCCACATCTTTGTACCCGTAGTTCTGATCGGTTTAGGCATCTATATTTTGATTGAGAACCAATCGTGGACGCTGATTTGGCGTTCAGGCGTTGGCTAACTCCAATCGTCTCGCTTTGCACCACGACCTTTGTACACCTGCGATGTTTCATGAATCTGGCGTGTCCGCTCATATAGCGCATCTTCGGTCAGCTTCCACTGCTTTAGAACCCGATCTAAATCCGTTTGAATGTCTCTAGCGCCTGGAAAGCCGTTGTAGCGAATCTTCAGACGGGCCAATTCAGCCAGATTGTAATCGGTCGGTTCGCCGCTAAGCAGGGCATCGACAATTTGGCGATCGCCGTTCCACAACGGATGCTGCTGGTCTTTTTGCTCTTGCGCCATAGAACTCGCCTCAAAACACCGTGACAGTATAGTACGCCAAGCATGGAATTGAAAATGAAAAGTCTATGTGGGTAAACAGGCGGAATTATGGGCTGTTTTTCCTAACATAAAGCACACTCTAATTGCCGCCCAAGACCCCAGGCAAAAGCTAGGCGAATCAGCGAAGCGTAGAGCGCAACTCAAAAGGAACCGCTCCACTCACTCGCATCATGACTATTCAAACCTAAGCGTTGGCTGCTGTATCACTAGGTTGTTCGGCTGCTTGTTGTTCGGTTGCTTGTTGTTCGGCTGCTTGAGCTACACCCAAGCGGATTTCTGAGCAGAACGATGCCATGCTGAAGCCGCCAAACCGCTTTAAGATGCTGTGACGCAAGCGCACGTTGGGACTTTCAAACCAAAGGCGTTCTTTTGAGTACATACTTTCGTACTCAGTCACGAGCGTCAGTTCATTACTGTCGTTGATGTGATAGCTTCCTGCGACTGGAGCTTTCTCGGCATAGCCCATTTCTCTCAGCAGCTTCCCTTCTTGCGGATTTTCAGGATCTGCGATCGGCACAAGCACCGTTGAGCCATCGTGTTTTTCCTTATCCCAATCCATTGTGCCGTCCCAGGTCACTCGCGCTCCACACGAAGCCGTAGCAGGGTCAACATTATGCTGTTCACACAGTTGGATTACGGCAGGGTCAGCCTTGTCGAGCAATTCGATTTGAATATTCGATTTTCCAGCCTCTTGTTGCTTAAACGCTAGATGATGGCTGGTTCGCATCGATGACCATTTCCCTGCGCTCTGTTGAAAAAACTCGACAATATCCATGAACAATCCTATGGTGGCGACTTGATATAGTAACCACCATTTTAGAAGAATTAGGAAAGGGATGAATGATCCTTTCTTGCCTTTATTTATCTAGGCAGGGCTGTTTTATTGTCATTAGAAGATATCTAGAAGCCCTAATCTCTCGTTTGTGAGATTCAAAACATTCAAGAACGCCGAACGAGAGAATCCAGCGTCCAGATTTCTGTTTCCGACAATAAAACGACCCTACCATTTATCCACAGGATCAAAGCTGTTCGACCGTAGCTCTCAGTCCTTGATTCGTCAGCGTTTGTAGAAGTTCATGGGCTTTGATGCGATCGCTAAAAACTCCTGCTTGCAGCACACTTTGTCCGCTGCGAAAGACAGGAAACGAGCCTGGAACCGCAGATTGGATTTGAGCCTGTTCACCCTCGCTGCGGGCTTGCACTACAACTCGATAGCGCAGTCCAAACGCCAGATCTTGCCTCACTGGAGCAGCAGATCGGTTGGGAGAGACGGGTGCGCCGCGCCAAACCTTAACCGATGTTCCTGCCGTTCGACCGACAGGAATTGACGCTTTGGGCACACGTAAGGTGCCTGATGCCGAGACCGCGCTACGAGAAGTAGGGCGAGCAACCCTAGAGGACATCGCCTGCGATCCTGTAGAGCTTGGCAGAGCCAATCGACGAGATGACGACGTTTTTGTATTGCGTACTGCCCTAATCCGCTCAGGAGGAGGAACCGGAATATTAATGGCACCGTCCGAGCCACGACGAGCGATTGGCTCTGCCAAGCTCCGAGGGAGCGCGCTATTTAGTTGGAAAGCAGATCGGTTGGAAGCAGTACTAAAATTCGAGGGAGCCAGAACCGGAATCTCAATCCGCGCCACTTGAGATTTTGGCTGCTTGGAGAGCGGTACTCGTCTGCTGCGCGATGAAGAGACCGCAGAGCGTGACTTCTTAGAAATCGGCGCGACAACAGTTGTGCCCTTAAAGGATGCGGAAGGCTGAGCGGGCACCGACACTAAGGAGCGGCTGGGCGAAAATGAAGCGGGCACGACTGTCGGTAGGGACGGACTATAGCGCTGAGCAGATGCGACGCTAACCGGAGCATCTGCCACGGTAGACGTATTCGAGAAATCTAATCGTCCGATCGTCTTACTTCCCGTAATTTGATTGCCAAAGGCTGGAATTTTTTGAATGCTTTTCTGAGTGTTGAGATCAAACTGTCCGTTATCCGTAAAGGTATTGTTGCCAGGGTCGGCGGACGTGCCTAAGTTTGGTCGAGACTGCGCGATCGCGACCATGCCATCCCGGGCATTGCCATCCACGATATTGTTTCGCAGAATCGGTTGCGCTTTCCCTTGAATCACAATGCCGTCTTTGTTCTGCGTGATGCGGTTGCCAACAATTCGAGGGGCCGCGCTTTGTGCAATGTTGATGCCAAACCCGGTTTGCTCAAAAATGTTGTCGTGCAGTTCTGGGCGCGAGGTTCCGTAAACCGTGACGCCGTTTGCACCATTTTGATAGAAATAGTTGTTGCGAAGAATTGGGGCACTGCTCCCGACTACAGATGCCCCATCATGACCATTTCTAGTAAACGTGTTGTCACTGATCACAGGACTCGTGGATTCCGTCCACAGCCCGTAGCCTTGAGCGTCGGGGTTAGAAACAGTAACGCCCGTTAAGCCTGACTGATTTGCACCGACAATGGTGACACTTTGCCGTGCAAAGGTACGGCTCAAAAAGATACCACCGCCTTGAATGACAACAGTTTGTCCGCGATCGCGAGGCTCTCCTTTAATCGTTGTCCCCGGCCTCATTTGCAGTGGAAATGCTTCACCTGTTTGCGCACTATACGTCCCTGGAGCTAACAGAATGATCGTATTTGGTTGAACGATTTGCAGGGCACGAGTAATAGTTTTTAGCGGCGATCGCACGTTACCCTCAGCAGTATCAATTCCAGTGTTTGAATTGACAAACAAGTAATTGTATTGAGGGGACGAACCGGAGGCTTGAGCGAGCTGAATCGGTTGTGCGATCGATTGAGCCATGGCGTGGGATGCACCGCCAAATAGCATAATTCCAAAGACACCCAGCGTTAATACAACACTGGAAGACGGCTTTTCAGGTGATATTTTACTCACAATCTTTCTCCTATACACGGCAGTAGGATGACTTTGACTAGAAACAAAGACTAGAAACAAAAACGACCGCAAAAGTACTGATAGAATTCAGCCTTTGATGAATGAAGAGAGCGACTTCCTCATACGGTTATCCGTCGGGCATAAGAGCGAAAATACCGCAACGGAAGTTCATAGTAATTGAGTTTTTAAATACCGCTTCATTTTTGACCAAGGAGTTAGCTGAATTCAGTATTAACCCTTAAGTTATAAAGAATGTCACAATTCAAAATGCCCGACTCCCTCTCGCTGCTAGGATGAAACATTAATCGGTTTGCGCCAATGGACAAAACAGAGCCCGTTCTCCCATCTATGCAACCTGCTTTATACCGAATTTTGGATGCCAATCTTGATCGCGCCCGTGAAGGATTGCGGGTGATAGAAGAATGGTGTCGGTTTGGCCTGAACCACTCTCACTTCACCAATCAGTGCAAACACTTACGACAAGAACTCGCCACTTGGCATCACAGCGATCTGCGATCGGCGCGCAACACCCCAGACGATCCGGGTACAGAATTAACGCATCCCAACGAAGCCACGCGAGGCACAATTGAGCAAGTCTTGCAGGCTAATTTTTGCCGCGTCGAAGAAGCGCTGCGGGTGTTAGAAGAATACGGCAAAGTCTACAGCCAAGATATGGCTGCATCGCTCAAACAAATGCGCTATCAGGTTTACACGCTTGAAAGCCAACTGATGGCACAGCATCGGCATCAAAAGCTGCGTCAGTCTCTGCTGTATTTGGTCACGTCGCCTTCTGAAACGCTGTTTGCAACGGTGGAGTCGGCGTTGCAGGGAGGACTCAGCCTTGTTCAATATCGCGACAAAGACTCAGATGATTTGACGCGACTGAGTAATGCTCGGACATTGCGGCGGCTGTGCCACGAGTACGGAGCGCTATTTATTGTTAACGATCGCATCGATTTAGCCCTAGCTGTCGATGCCGATGGCGTTCACCTCGGACAAGACGATTTGCCGATAGAATTAGCCCGTCAGATGCTAGGGTCTCAGCGGCTAATCGGACGTTCCACACACAGTGCCGATGATCTTTACCGCGCTGTTCAAGAAGGCGCAGACTATGTTGGCGTCGGTCCCGTCTATGAAACGCCAACCAAGGCAGGCAGACCCGCCGCCGGACTCGAGTATGTGCGGCATGCAACAGAAGAGTGTCCAATTCCTTGGTTTGCGATCGGGGGCATTGACGCCAATAATGTCCACGAGGTTCTATCTGCTGGGGCGCAACGCATTTCTGTTGTCCGGGCGATTATGGCAGCAGAGCAACCGACGCTAGCAGTGCAATATTTCATGGCGCAACTCGAGCAAAAACGTCGGTTTCAAACACCCAACTTTGTAAAGCAAAATTCAATAACTGATCCGTGGACGTAGAGAGAAGAAAAGTAGTGAGGGAGAACCAGCGCATGTCTGAGCAAATCACACTTCAGGTGAATGGTGAATCTAAAACCTGTGAGCCAAATCTGCATCTGCCAAATTTTCTGGAGCAACTCGGCTTAAACCCTCGACTTGTCGCCGTAGAATACAACGGCGAAATCTTGCATCGGCAGTACTGGGATACAACCGAAATCAAGGAGCGCGATCGCTTAGAAATCGTGACGATCGTCGGCGGTGGTTAGCACGCTCATGTCCACCTCTTTTAGTACGGTAATCTCCCCTCAAACCTACTACTTAAGGCATTTTCAACCCCTATAGAAGGCGATACAGTAGAGGAGTAGAAAAGCTTAAAACACTGTAACAAGGTATAAAGCTTAACGTTTAGAACAACAAGCATTTTGTCTAGGCGAGCTAAATGGGACTACGCTATGAAAACACCAAAATCTTTCTTTAAATCACTCATCCGCCCCCTAATTGCGCTGGGGTTGGTTCTAACGCTGACACTCGGTCATGCTGATGGTGCGCTTGCGGCGGGGACGGGTGGTCGCATCGGTGGAGGCTCTTTTAGAGCGCCTAGCCGTACCTTCACGCCTAGTCGAGGCAGCTATCCTGGCGGTGGATACCCTGGTGGTGGCAGCTACTATCCCGGTGGCGGCGGTGGGTTCTTCCCCTTCCTCTACTTCCCGTTCTTCGGCGGCGGTGGCAGCCTATTCACCCTGTTTATCTTCATCTCGATCGCAGGCTTTCTGCTGCAAAGCTTCCGACGGGCGACAGAAGGCAGCGATTTAGACTACACGACCAATCCATCTGTTTCGGTTGCGAAAGTCCAAGTTGGCTTGTTAGCTCAAGCTCGGAGTTTGCAAACAGACCTCGATCGCATCGCTCAACGTGCCGATACTGACTCCTCCGAAGGGCTGGCACAAGTGTTGCAAGAGACGACTCTTTCGCTACTGCGTCACCCCCAATACTGGGTGTATGGCGCATCGGAAGCTCATCAAGCTCGGTTAGAAGCAGCCGGTGCAGAATTCAATCGTCTAGCTTTGTCTGAGCGGAGCAAGTTTACGGCAGAAACTCTGTCTAACGTGAATGACCAACTGAAGCAAGCCTCTCAAGAGAGCAGCGCGTTGACAGTGGCTGAGCGAGGCGGTGCGTTAGCTGAAGCACCGGGTGAGTATATTGTCGTCACCCTGTTAGTCGGCACTCAGGGCAAGTTACAGCTTCCCACGATTAATAGCTCTGATGACCTGAAGCGTGCCCTGAGCCAGTTGGGTAGTGTCTCTGGCGATCAGCTTCTAGCTCTTGAAGTGCTATGGACGCCGCAAGCTGAAGGGGATGTGTTGACCCGCGATGATGTGTTGGCAGAATATCCTAATTTGAAGCTTGTCTAAGTCTAAATTCTGCTTTTGATTGGGCTGGATGTACAACATACATCCAGCCCAATTTTTTGTCCTAGCTTCCTGGCTACCAGTCTTCGTCTGAGCCAAAAGAGAACTGATTTTCAGACGAGAATCCGGGTGACTTCCAAACAGTCATTTCTTTGTCAGGACAAGTTTCTACACCTTCGCCAATGCCATAGGGATGCATTCCGCACACCAACAGGGTATCGCCATACACCTGTCCGTGGAAGTGACGACAGCCCACGCACCCTAAATGCTGTTTGAGCAATGGATCGACGGTTTGAAATACGGGTTGAGTGGCTTCCCCGACCATACTTTCGATGCCGAAGTAGGCTTCTAGAACGGGGCTAACCAACTCTGTTACGTATTGCTCAATTTCGTCAGTAAAAACGTTATTAAGTTGTGTTGAGACTTCTTCAGAAAGAACGATAAATGTCTCTGCAACTTCCGTCATATCTTGAGCCACTTCAGCGAAAAAATCTCCGATGTGTCCTGCCATCGTGTCTAGCATTTCAGACCAGTCTTTTTGCCATTCATTCATAACGACTTTGCCGGGTTTATAACTCAAGTAAAATCAGTATCTCGCCGTTTGAGTGAAGCGTGAACGACTTGAAATCTCTACACCGAGAGAGTTTAGGGCGAGATGATGTCTGCCATCATACCTCGAATTAAAGTCCATCGTCGTAACAGAATATTTCTTCAATAACTGAGCAAAACCTAATCAAAATGCTGCTCACGTTAGAGGTTAATTGAAGAAGTTTTTTTTAGAGTAAATGTAGAATTTTTGTGGAGTTGGTTTCTATGAATAACGCGATCGCATCTTTCATTCTGATCGTTTTACTTTGCACTCTGATCTTTTCCCCATTTGCGGCGTTAGCGATGCTAATGCTCGTCATGTTCACCGCAGCACTCATTAGCCTCGTGTCTACCCTCACTCAAGCTGTTTTGGGCCATGACTCTAGCACGCCGCAAACCGATAAAAAATAGGTTTGTTTCTCAATGCGAAGATCAAGTCACTCCAATCGAGCTTAACATCGTGCTTAACGTAGTAAAGTAACTTCAAGTCGGGCACTTCAGTTCTCAAGTTTGCTTTAGGGTTGCAGTGAATTTGTTGCCCGACAGATGTTTCTATCGCTTTAGAAGCCGATACAATATAGAGCTTTACTCATTTTTCTGAGCCTGAGTGAAATCCATGAAGTCTTACTTTGCCGCCGCCATTCAAATGAACAGTCTGCCAGATTTGCAAAAGAATCTGGTTCAGGCAGAAGAATTGATCGATGTTGCCGTCCGACGAGGGGCAGAACTCGTGACGCTGCCGGAGAACTTTTCGTTTCTCGGTGATGAAGTGGCGAAAATGGCCCAAGCCGACGCGATCGCGCAGGAAAGCGAGAAATTTCTCAAAACCGTCGCACAACGCTTTCAGATCACGATTTTAGGCGGCGGGTTTCCGGTTCCGGTCGGCAATGGTAAGGTTTACAATACGGCGCTGTTGGTTGGCCCGAACGGTCAAGAACTAGCCCGCTACGAGAAAGTTCACTTGTTTGATGTGAATGTGCCCGATGGCAACACCTATCGTGAATCAGAAACGGTTTTAGCTGGAATGCGGGTTCCACCGATTTACCCGTCTAAAGAATTGGGCAGTTTGGGGCTGTCGGTCTGCTATGACGTGCGGTTCCCAGAACTTTACCGTCAGATGTCTCAGTTAGGGGCAGAAGTGCTGTTTGTTCCCGCTGCGTTTACGGCATACACGGGCAAAGACCACTGGCAAGTGTTGCTACAAGCTAGAGCGATCGAGAATACCTGCTATGTGATTGCTCCCGCTCAGACGGGTCGCCACAATGCCGTACGGCAGTCTCACGGACACGCAATGATTATTGACCCTTGGGGCATGATTTTGGCAGATGCGGGAGAAGAGGTGGGGGTTGCGATCGCCGAAATTAGGCCAACTCGCCTTGAGCAAGTCCGGCGGCAGATGCCCTCATTGCAGCATCGCGTGTTTGTCTAGTCAGACTTCCTGTAGGGATGGAGAAATGTGGGCATTGAGAAATGTTACAGAGTCTGTACCATGGGAATCAGTGTTACTGCTTTGACTGATGAATAATTTCTCGTCACTATTCTCCACTCCAGTTCAAATCCTGTCGCCAATTGTCGCGAATGCCGAGCCAGAAAGTGGTTCCCTTGTTTTGGCAGGCGTGTTGCTGAGCCTAATCGTGGTTTACCTAGCTAGCAAAATTGGCGGCGAAATTTGCGCACGTATCGAGCTACCGGCGGTTCTAGGGGAGCTTCTAGGGGGCGTTTTGGTTGGCGTTTCTGCGCTGCACTTACTCGTCTTTCCAAGCGTTGATCTAACAGCGAGTCAGTCGATGGTAATGCAGCTATTGCAACTAACGGCTCATCTTGACCCAGCCGCGCTCACCAAAACCTTTGAGGTGCAGAGCGAAGTCCTCTCGACCTTGGCAGAAATGGGTGTGATCATTCTGCTGTTTGAGATTGGGTTAGAGTCTGATCTTAAAGAACTGATTCGAGTCGGACCGCAAGCCGCGATCGTGGCGGTCGTGGGAGTAGCAGTTCCGTTTGCGTTAGGCACAGCCGGTCTAATGCTGATATTCGGCGTTTCATCAGTTCCAGCCATTTTTGCAGGGGCAGCACTGACCGCCACCAGCATCGGCATTACAGCCAGGGTGCTGGCAGAAATTCAGCGTCTCAATTCTAAAGAAGGACAAATTATCATCGGGGCAGCCGTCTTAGACGACGTGTTGGGCATCATTGTACTTGCCGTGGTCGCGAGTTTGGCAAAGACCGGACAAGTCGAAATTGGGAACGTTATTTATTTGATTGTGAGCGCTGGCGTCTTTCTGATCGGCAGCCTCTGGCTCGGACTCCTGCTCAATCCATTTCTGGTATCGCTTGTAAACGAATTGAGAACGCGGGGACAGCTGTTGATCACTGCCCTGGTTCTGACCTTTGTTTTAGCGGATGTTGCGGTTGTAATCCAGCTAGAAGCCATCTTAGGGGCATTTGCGGCGGGGTTGATTTTGGCAGAAACCGAGAAGCGCACCGAGCTGCAAGAACAAGTTGCGCCTATCTCAGATATGCTTGTGCCCATTTTCTTTGTCGTGGTTGGCGCACGCACCGATTTGAGCGTCCTCAATCCATTTGTGCCCAGCAATCGCGAAGGATTGATTATGGCTGCCTTCTTGGTCGCGGTTGCGATCGCGGGTAAAGTTGTCACCGGATTTACTATTTTTGGACAACCAGAGCTAAATCGACTCGCGATCGGGGTTGGGATGATTCCTAGGGGCGAGGTGGGCTTAGTGTTTGCCTCAGTTGGTGCAACGACTGGAACATTACCCGAAGCCCTGCAAGCCGCCGTGATTGTGATGGTGATTTTGACTACGTTTCTAGCGCCACCCCTATTACGGGTTGTCTTTACTAACGGTGACTCTGTAGGACAAGAGGACGACCTTGCCATTCAAGGAGTTGCCCCCTCTGAAGTTCTAGAACCAGGCATTGTTCAACAGGATGACTAGGTACAATGCACATCCCAGAGCGCTCAGCAGCTGAACAAAGTAGCGCTGCGCCACATCAGCTCTTCCAAAGTTGCGCTCTGGGCCAATCTCATCTTTATAATTTCTTTGCAATTAGAACCATGAACTCCAGAAAATAGTTTGATTCTTAAGCATCTATATTAAAATGCTGTAGCCAAATCGCTCACTGCCGTACCCATCGGTAGAAACACTCTCAGGCTCTCAACGTGTCTCAATTAGCCATAAATTCTTATGCCAGCAGTCATTGAAGCGCTTGTCCAGCCTTTGCGCAACTTCAGCGTTCATCTTTACGTCTGCACCGTTCGAGAGCTTAAAATTCTGCTTAGCTAAGCAGAATTTCCAGAATAGGGTGCAGTTGCGGTGAATATTGGGAAGGTTATTTTTGAATGACCAATCTGATCTCAAGTTTTGGTTCACGGCTGCCCTAAATCGTTAGCTTCGATAGATCAGAGCTTGTCTATCAGAGGACACAGCAACTATTAATCGTGTGTGTGAGAAGACTAAATAGGGAAAATGCGGCGCTTTAACTGAGGCAATCATTCATCATTTCGCCTCGCTATTTCTAGCTAAGACTCTGCACCAAATGTAGCAATTGAAAGCGTGGGTTTGAGTATTTGCAGGTTCAAAGCAGGGCGACGCGATGCACACAAGGAGAACGACATTGAAACGCGATCAGGTCAACAATCAACGAAACTGGAGAGGGCTAAATTCTTATTTATATTCTTTATTACCCCTTGTTTTCTTTTTCCTAACCTCGCCTGCCGAGGCAGCGAGACTACAATCTTGGCGGTTTGATGCGGCTCAAAATCGCCTCGACTTTACAACCGATGACGGGGTACAGCCCAGAGCACAACTGATTGCAGATCCGACGCGGCTAATTATCGATCTGCCCGGAACGACTTTGGGGCGTCCTGCTGTCACCCAGTCCTATGGAGGGGCGGTTCGCTCTGTGCGGGTAGGACAATTTGAGCGAGGAACGACTCGGATCGTGATGGAACTTGCTCCGGGCTATACACTTGACCCGGCGCAAGTAAAATTTCGCGGAACAACGGCTCAGCAGTGGTCGGTGCAAGTCCCAACACCTCAATTTGCGGGTACTAATTCGGAAATAACGCAACTGCCGTCATCAGCAATCAGTCGTCCTCCTCTCAGGAGTCTCCCTCCAAGCAGCAATCGACCCCTGATCAGTCGCGGAGGCATTCAGATTCAAAGCATTCAGGCAACCCAAGACGGTTTCTTTTTGCGGACAACAGAAGGGCAAGCGCAGATCCGATCGCTGAGAAGCGGCGATCGCCGCCAGATGTATATTGATATTTACGGAGCAACACTCTCTTCCAGCGCTTATCCTCGCGATTTATCGGTAAACCAGAATGGAGTGAGCCGATTGCAGGTGTCGCAGTTTCAAGCCTCGCCGCCTGTGGTCAGGGTGGCATTGTCTTTATCTCCCGATAGCCCCAATTGGGAAGCTTCGATGAGCGGCACGGGCAGTACAGGCGGTATTGTTGTTCTGCCTCAAACGTCTGGGTCTAGCTCCATTCCCACGGCTGAATTGCCGCGAAAGGAACCGCAGAGCCAGTTGCCTGGATCACAAGCTCAGTCGGGAACTGCCAAAATTCAGTCGGTGGAATACGACGCAGCTGCCAGCCAGCTTCTGATTCGAGCCGATCAGCCCATTACCTACACATCAGGATGGGATAGAGCCAGTGGAGCGTATCGAATTACGGTTCCATCGGCGAGACTAGACAGCAACATTCGAGGGCCTCAACTACCCAGCAACAGTCCCCTGCTGCAAGTCCGGATTCGCCAAGAAGACACGAACGTGGCGATTTTGATGACGCCTGCCTCTGGTGTTCAAGTCGGAACTCCCAATCAGCCCAGTCGGCAACTCGTGTCGCTCTCGCTCCGTCGAAGCGCTTTATTGTCTCCCCCAAATCCGACTCTGGGTTCCTCTATTCCTGTTCCTCCGGCCACCCGTCCAAATCCGGTTCAGCCCCGCACCCGAACGCCGAGTGGTCGTTTGGTGGTGGTGATTGATCCAGGACATGGAGGACCTGATCCGGGCGCGGTCGGCATTGGCAACATTTACGAGAAAAATGTTGTTTTAGATATCAGCCGTCAAGTAGCGGCGCTGCTAGAGCAGCAGGGCATTCAAGCGATTCTGACTCGCCCCGACGATCGAGATTTAGATTTAGAGCCGCGAGTGGCGATCGCACAACGCGCCAATGCAACCGTTTTTGTCAGCATTCATGCCAATGCGATCAGTATGAGTCGCCCCGATATTAATGGCTTAGAAACGTACTACTTCTCGTCTGGCGCAGGTCTGGCACAGTCGATTCACAGCAGCATTTTGCAGGCGACCGGAACGCGCGATCGCGGCGTCCGCAAAGCGCGATTCTACGTGATTCGGAAAACCTCAATGCCGTCTGTCTTAGTTGAGACAGGCTTTGTAACGGGGGCAGAAGATGCGCCCAAGTTAGCCACGCCGGGTTATCGACAGCAGTTAGCTCAAGCGATCGCCCGGGGTATTATTCAATACTTGCGTTAACACAACCAGACTTGAGCCTTTAGGGAATTGCGCCTAGGCTTAGAATTTCGTATGGTGTGAATTATTTTGTGGTGTGGAGTTCAAACTTTAGAATATGAAGAATCAAACATCTGATGCGGTTAGACGAGCAGAGTCAATGCTCCATGCCTCATCGCAAAGCTCCGATCTGATTGGGGTGTTTGATAGTGGAGTGGGCGGCTTAACAGTGTTGCGCGAACTCTATCGCCAACTGCCAAACGAATCGATTTTATATTTCGGAGATACAGCGCGATTGCCCTATGGGACGCGATCGCGCTTAGAAATTGAACAATTTGTGCGGGAGATCTTGGTGTGGATGACGGCACATCGCGTCAAGATGGTGATCATGGCGTGCAATACGAGTTCGGCTTTAGCGATCGAGACGGTTCGCCAAGAATTTCCGGGATTGCCTATTTTGGGTGTTATTTTGCCCGGTGCGCGGGCGGCAGTTCAGAAGGGCAAGCGGATTGGGGTGATTTCGACTCCGGCTACGGCTCAAAGTGATGCCTACCGTCAGGCTATTTTAGAAGTCGATGCGACGGCCCAAGTTTGGCAAGTCGGCTGTCCCGAATTTGTCCCTCTAATCGAACAAGGTCGAATTAATGACCTATATACTTACCAAGTTGTCGAGCAGTATTTGCAGCCGTTACTAGAGCAGGAAATTGATACCTTAGTGTATGGCTGTACTCACTATCCGCACTTGGCTCCTGTAATTCGGTCGATTGTACCCAAGTCAGTGCAGTTGATTGATCCGGCATCTCATGTGGTTTTAGCAGCGGCTCAAGAGTTAGATGTGTTGGGTCTGCGCCATACTCGCCCACCAAAGCCGACTCGATTTTATGTGAGCGGCGATCCTCATCCGTTTGTTCAGATTTCTCGTCAATGGTTAGGCTGTACGCCTTGTGTTGAGCAAGTGCGGTTGTCAGAGGTGGCAGAGCAGGTAGCAAGTTAAACAGGAAGCGCCTTCGCTGCAAAGCATGTACGGAAGGCTATAAGCAGCTAGGTTAACTAGCTGCTTTAGATCAAGTCACGGTGTATAAAATTGAAACAGTTCCTCTAACAGGATGTAGAGCCTACTATCGGCTGCTAGTTGGTCTGGTGACAGGAATGTTAGGTAAGTAAACCGTTTCGCCATTCAATAGAGCATACACGCTCTTGTTGGGATAAGCTTTCTTGTTCCATTGCAAGTTCGCGATCGCTTGCTCCCGATTCCAATTTGGCTCAAACCCGACGCGCATTCCACCCCAAAATAACTCGTAGCCAACTTTCTGACCGTTGAGAATTCCCTCAACTCGTTTGTTGGGATAAGCTTTTTTGTTCTGTTGCAGGTTTGCGATCGCTTGCTCCCGGCTCCAGCTTGGCTCAAATCCAACTCTCACGCCATCCCAAAACAATTCATAGCCAATCTTTTGACCGTCAAAATAGCCTTCGACTTTTCGATTAGGATATGTTTTCTTCGCTAACTCTAAATGAGTGACTGAATCTTGGCGCGACCAATTCGGCGATCTTGCAACTAGCTCACCATCCAAATAATACTCATATCCCTTCGCACCCAGATGGCGATCGTCTGACAACATGGTGCGATTTGGAAAATTCAACGTAATCGCTTCTCTTTGGCAATTGCCTGCATTACAAACTTGAGCAACCCCCTGTAATTGTGGCGGTCTTGAGAAAGGAGTAACACATCCTTCTACCCGAAGATGACCCTTGGCAGTGTCCATTGCACCAAACACCGGACAGCCACCTTCGACCGGAAGGACAACTTTTTGACTGGTGAGTGACCCTGACTGAGTGTAAAGAGAATAGTCACTCGTATTTGCCTCAACACAGACATTGATGCCCATTGCAGGAACGCATTGAACGAAGTTAGAGTCTGCGTGTGCAGCCCGTGCTCCTACAAGTGTAAACATAGGAATGCTAATGTTTAAGAGTGCGAAAACTGCTAGAGATTTCCGAGATTTGAAGAATTGAATTGCAGACATGATTGAAGCTCCTTCGTGAGGTTGGTATCTGTAATAAAAGATTTTTCTGAGATGTTGTCTGGTTTGTTAATTGATGAGCAACCGTTTCTCTCAGAACACTTTCAATTTACTGGCTTATCTGATGCGGGTCGATAACTATAAATTAAGGAAAGTTAAGGAGCGCGTTAGGTAAGTTTGCTAGAAAAATTAGGATGAATTAGCAAGTTTTGAACGACCATTAGGTTCAGAATTAATGAAAAAAGCCCCTACCGGAGTAGGAGCGATCGCAAGTTTTAGTAAGCAAAAACAGCATTAATGTGATTGCATGTCTTCTTAGAGGAAATCTATTAATCGAGAAAATCTAGTAGCCCAGGTTTGCCTTTACGCTCTACTGGGCAAATATAGGTACTCAGAAGCCTATGGTCATAGCTCCAGGAGTTCACTAAATAGGGAGGATTTTGCGAACCGTACTTTTGGCTGGGGTTGAAGTTTTTATTTTTCTCGACTGTCCAATAGCCTCCAGCTTGAAGTTTCGCTTCTATGCTGCTACCTCCGATTGCACTGTACTTCTCGACACCACAATCTACCGACTCCGCGTAATTGAATCTTGGTTTAATAACCACGCGAATTGAAGCAACATCTAGCATGCGATCGCGCTTCTTACTAGGATTGCAATCTTTGGTCTGCCAATTGCAGCAGCCATTATCGCCAGCCTTAATGGTTTTAGACATCCCCTTCCATTCTGCTTGTTGAAAGTAGATTTGCTTATCAGTTGCATTATAGATACAGAATGCATCAGCACGATTTGCGGTTGCTCCAATTCCAAACATTCCGAACAGTGTAGTGATAGCAGAAACAGACAAAATAGACACGATCGCAGCTTTCATGATTAGCTCATTCCTATTTAGATGACAAGATTTTGATTGGATGTCCTGTTAATTTGGCTCAGTCATTTCGTTTCTCAGAACACTATTAATGTATTAGTTTTTCTGCAATGCCACCATAACTATAAGTTGAGAAAAGTTATGGAGCTTGTTAAGATAAGCTCGCTATAAGAGTTAAGGTGAATCGTAAACTTTATCAATCAAACTGATAGCAACACAGCAAAAAAGCTCCTACCGGAGTAGGAGCGATCGTGAATTCTTCAGCTTTATAAAACAAGAATTTGAGCTATTTAATGCGTGACCCCTTGCGGTTTTGACACTGCCAATAGCTTTTGGCGAACTGGAAGCACTGCAAAGCCATCGGGAACAAATCCATAACGTCGTTGAAACTCCTTAATAGCTGAGATCGTACGGGGTCCATAAAACGGCTGATTTTTTGGTAGGTTAGCTCCCACGACTTGGTTCAGTTCTGCCTGAAGTACTCGCATTTGTCGCTCTGCCATCGCCATCGTTTTTGCACCCGCAATACCGTCTACTTGAAGATTGAAATATTTTTGAAAGTCTTCGATCGCATCACGGGTAACTCGATCAATCAGTGGGTTGTTGTCAGTTGATATGGGATCGGTCAGTTCACCTTCTGGAACGTAGCCAAACCCTAAACCGTTAAGAATGCTGCGGAATTGTGCGTTAGTGTAAGCCATAATTGATGCTCCTTGTGAGTAATAAGTGTGAGTCAGTCAGAGTGAGTCAGTCAGATGGATGAGCAGCACGACAACACAAAGCTGAGGACGATTTGCCCTTGTTATTGAGCATTAATGGATGTATCAAAATGCTCTTTATTAAGTGTTGTCGAAAGCTTTCAGTGTGGAGTCGGGTTTAGTTGACTGGGTTTGAAACCCTGTCTTTTTCAGGACACTATCACTCTATTGCGGATCTCAAGGAGCGTCGATGAGGATAAGTTGAGGAAAGTTATGGAGGTTTTTAAGGTCGCATTGAATGGATGGAAGTTATGGAATTCATTTAGGATTCGATCGCGCCCATGCCGACCAGGGCAGACTTCTGAGCAATCGTAATCCCCGTAACACGAGTGATATTTGTTCCGGTATAAGGCTTAGTTGGAGCTAAGGTTTTTAAGCAGTGACCCGTTTGAGTATCCCAAATCGTGATCGTTCCACTCTGGCTACCACTGGCAATTGCCGCACAATTTGGGTCAGGATGAAACGCGATCGCAGTCCGTACCGTTTGCGTCAACATGGGCAACGTTTTTAGACACGCTCCTGTCTCCATCTGCCAAAGCTTTATGGTTTGATCTAAGCTACCACTGGCAAGGGTTTCACCATCGGGACTAAAGGCAACCGACCAAACGCTATTCTGATGCTCCTCCAGAATATTAAGGCACTGTCCTGTTGTGGTTGACCAGAGCCGCACAGTTTCATCACCACTTCCACTGACTAACACTTCACCATCCTGATGAAAGGCAATCGATTGAACCCGTCCGGTATGTCCTTGTAAGGTATGAAGACAGGCTCCAGTCTGCATTGACCAAAGCCGAATGGTTTGATCCTCGCTACTGCTAGCGAGCAGCGTTCCATCGGGACTAAATGCCACTGCCCACACCCAACTCGTATGACCCTGCAACGTTTGAAGACACACTCCTGTATCGACTGCCCAGATGCGGATAGTCTGATCATCACTACCACTGGCGAGAAATTGACCATCGGGACTAAAGACTACCGATTGAACCCAGTTTACATGTCCTTCAAGTAATCGACACTGCCCTGTTGTAAGATCCCATAGTCGAATCGTGCGATCGACACTCCCACTCGCAAGTAACTGTCCATTTGGATGAAACGCAACGGACGTAACCCAGCTGCGATGTCCTTGAAACGTGTTCAAGCACGTCCCTGTAGAGGTGTCCCAAAGCCTTACGGTTTGGTCAGTACTGCCACTCACAAGCTGTTGCCCATCTGCTTTAAACGCAATCGAAAAAATAGAGTTTGTATAGCCGCTCAGGGTTTTTAGACATTGGCTCGTAGGTAAATTCCAAAGCTTTACCGATTGATCGGTGCTGCCCGAGGCTAGAGTTTTGCCGTCTCGATTAAGGGAGAGTGAAAAAATAGCGTTTGTGTGTCCTCGCAAGCTGCTCAGACAGTCTCCTGTGGCTAAATCCCAGACTCGGATGGTGCGATCGTCGCTGGCGCTAATGAGACGGTTAGAGGCAGGATCAAATGCAATTGAACGAACGCGATCGCGATGCCCCTGCAAGGTTTTCGAACACGCTCCAGTTTTACAGTTCCAGAGATTGATGGTGTGATCGGCGCTGCCACTGGCGATAGTCGTGTCATCCAAAAAGGCAATTGACCAGATGCGATCGCGATGTCCTTCGCAGATCTGCTGGCAATCTTTGGTGTGCATCGACCAGAGGCGCAGGCTGCGATCGTCACTTCCACTCGCTAACGTCTGACCATCACGGCTAAAGGCAACAGAAAGTACCCGTCCGGTATGTCCTGGTAGAAGTTGAGAGTTACCCGTGCTGATATCCCAAAGCCTGACGGTTGACTCATCGCCACCGCTTGCTAATGTCTTGCCGTCGCTACAAAACGCGACTGACCACACAGAACCCGTATGCCCTTCTAGAACGCTTAGGCAGTGACCCGTGTGCAGATCCCATAAGCGAATGGTTTTATCGCTACTACAGCTTGCTAACGTTTGACCGTCCGGGCTGAATGCGATCGCCCAAATCCACCCGACATGACCGCTACAGTTCAACAACAGCGTCCCGTTTGCAACATCCCACAACCGCAATCCACCTTCTGCATCTCCGGTCGCCAGCAGCGCTCCGTCTGGGCTAAAGGCAACACTAAAGATAATGCCTAATGTGTCAGTAAAAATAGAGTGAGATAAATCGGAATCCGAAAGATCAACATCATGAAGTTCTACATTTTTTAGATAAGCCTGCCAAATTTTTAGATTAGAACAGTCTAAATTCTCTAAACGGGAAGTCAATTGACAGAGTAAATTCAAAAGGTTTCCACCCGCATATCCGGTTTCAAGCGATGATTTTCCTTGTAGCGTTTTCAAGCTCTGGGTAAAAAGCGTTTTAAGATCAATTTGACCTGCCAGATCTGCCTCTAACCGCCTGAGGATGGGAGCCAGAATCAAGCGAATTTGGGTATCTCGAATGTAGTCCTTTGCCTGCGACGTTAGCAAAGCGTGGCGTTTCACAAGACAAGCTTGCGAAGCAAGACCGGATTTGAGTTCTTGACACACGTGATCGATCAAGCGATCGCTGACATACTCCAACATGAGCGGCAACAGTGAGAATCGAGCGGCGGTTCGCTCGACGAGCGATCGCTGCTCCAACAGTTGGAGAATTTCCATCAATGCTTGAGGCACAATCGGCGGGAAAATGTCCGATCGCAAGTCTGAAAACGTTGCCGACTCTCGATAGATCGCCAACCAATACATCACCGTTTTTTCAGCCTCCGATAGCCGCTCAAACTGCTGTTCAATCAGCGATCGGATGGTACCGAAGACAAAGGTATCTTGCTGTAGAAAATCAGAAATGCTGCCATCAAATAAATTCTGAATTGTGGTCGCAATTATTTTTAAGGCTAAAGGATTGCCAGAATAGCCCTCAATCAATCGGTTCCACTCCTTGTCTGTCCCTCGAAACGCCCCTTTTAACTGAAGTAACGCCTGTCCGTCGCGCGGTTGCAACCCGCTGAGATAAAAGCAGCGCACAGGTAACGTTGCGCCTTCTAGAACGCTAATGTCTTGAGGTTTCTCCCGGCTCGTTAACACTAGAGTGCTTTGATGCAGGGTTTCTCCAATTTGCCGAAAGAGTTCACCATATCCTTCGTATCCACTCAATTCTGAATTGTCGCTGCAATTGTGGTGAGGGCTAGCAGTCGCTCCCGGATCTGGCAAAACGGTTTCAACGTTGTCGAGAATCAGAAGACAGCGCTGCGATCGCAGTTGGGTCAACAGTTGGGCCAACTGCCGCGACAACTTTCCCGCAACGGGTTCCGCATCAGCAACCTCTACGTCAGATAGAACGTGCAACCAATCCGCTAACAGGTCTACGAGCGGCGGCGCATTGCGGAGCGATCGCCAGATCACCCGCTCAAACTGCGGCTGCAATTGCTGCGCCAACTTCATCGTCAGCGATGTTTTTCCCATTCCACCCATGCTCAGTATCGCGACCAATCGACACCGCTCATCGAGAATCCACTGCTGGAGTTGACTTAATTCTGCCTCACGCCCATAGAAAAAACTGATATCAATTTGTTCTCCCCAATCTTGACGGGAAGAGCGCTGGATGGGTTGAATCGGCACTTCAACCAGACCTAGAGCTTGAGCCGGCTCTTGAAGCGTTGCCGCCGCTTGAAAGCGCCGTTCGATCGCGGCTCGAAAGCTCGTTTTGTTAACTTTCTCATCCAAAACAGAAGATAAAAGCCGCCATAGTTTAGGACCAATATCATGCTTCAAATAGGTCGGCGAATAACCGTAGGTATCCGCGATTTTGTCATAGCTTTGCCGTTGCCAAGACCACGACTCGCGCAGCATCGCTTGCTGAAGATCGCTTAAATGCGTCCCTACTTTCGCAAACACTAGCTGGTCGGTAAAGGCAAGAGCTTGTTCAAGATCCATGATTCAAAAATGCAGAAATAACTAAACTTAGAGCCTTCGATCCGTGGGTCTAGAGCGCGAAAGTGTCATGAGTACCAGAGGTGCAATTCTTCAAGAAAACGGTTCGCAAAGTCTTTTTATCATACTCATGGTAAAACCTTAAACTTTCCGATCTAATCTTCGGTTTTAACAGGAATTCTGTAACAATTAAGACAACTATGTGTCCTCACAGTTCCGTCTGTATTGCGCTCTGCGCTAATCGCTAACTCTTTCCCTTCTGGGTTAATTAATTTTGCTATGGATCGATTAATTGCTCAAGGTTGGAAACGGCTGCGTCAACTTCTCTTAAAGAGAATCATTCTAGTGTTGACGCTGATGTTCTGTATCGGGGTTGGGGTTGCGCTATCGAACATGTCGCGTCTCTCATCGAGCCTGATTGAAGCGCAAGCGACTCAAAATGCAGTTTTGTACACGCAGTCGTTTAATGAAGCGATTAATCTCTACAGTGATGCGGCGGTCGATCGCGCCAAAGCGATCAAAGGAGTTGACGTCACGCATACGTACTTGACTAAGCAAGGAGCCATTCCGCTGCCATCGACCTTTGCGATCGAGCTTGGCAAGCGCGTCACCGACAAGAACAATGAGTTAGCCTTTCGGCTGTATAGCGATTTTCCGTTTCCGTCCCGCAAAGCCCAAGGTGGGGCTAAAGATGCGTTCGAGCGGGATGCGATCGACTTTCTCAAAAAAAATCCGAGGCAGCAATTTACTCGTCTCGAGCGTCACGGCGATCATACCTCGTTGCGATATGCCGAAGCCAGTTTAATGAAACCGACCTGCGTTGCTTGCCATAATACCCATCCTGACAGCCCTAAAAAAGATTGGGAGGTCGGCAATATAGGCGGCGTGTGGGAAGTGACTCAATCGTTAGATAGTTTGGTAAATAAGACCAACCGAAATCTGACGGAGACGTTTTTTACCTTAGGCGGAATCTCGGTTTTAGGACTGTCAGGCATTACGTTAGTGATTGGAAAACAGCGTCAGACTACCCGAGAGTTAGAAGGGCGAGTCAGAGAACGAACGGCAGATTTAGCGCAGGCGAATGTTGATTTAGAAAAAAGAAATGGTTTAATTCGTCAAGTGTTTGGACGCTACTTAAGCGATAGCATCGTTGCCAATTTGCTTGAAACTCCTGAAGGCTTAAAACTGGGCGGCGATCGCCGCAACATCACGATTCTCACCTCTGATTTGCGCGGCTTTACTGCGTTATCTGAACGGCTCTCCCCAGAACAAGTGATTCAGATTCTCAATCTCTATCTAGAACACATGGCAGATGTAATCAATCATTACGAGGGAACGATTGATGAGTTTATGGGCGACGGCATCTTGGTGTTATTTGGCGCACCAATTGCCAAAGAAAATGATGCCCTAAGAGCGATCGCGTGTGCCTGTGCTATGCAGCTAGCCATGGGAGCGGTGAATGAAAAACTAAAACCCTTTGACGTTCCGCATTTAGAAATGGGAATTGGAATTCACACGGGAGAAGTCGTCGTTGGAAATATTGGATCAGAAAAACGAACGAAATACGGCATTGTCGGCAGTCCAGTTAATCTAGCCTATCGCATCGAATCGTACACTCAGGGAGGCCAAATTCTCGTTTCTCAGCAAACGTTAACTGAAGCAGGCTCAAACGTTAGAATTAACAAACGATTGAATGTTCAGCCGAAAGGATTTAAGCAAGCGATCGCAGTTTACGACATAGCTGGAATTGCCGGATTCTACAATTTATACCTGCCAAAAGAAGAGGAAACATTTGTTCAATTACCCGAAGGCATTCCGCTTCAGTTTGCCCTGGTAGAGGGAAAACACGTTGGAGACAGGCTCTTTTATGGAAAACTCATTCGACTGTCACAAAAAGGAGCCGAATTGCACGTTAATCGTTCGGAGCTACAGCCATTATTCTCTGAATCAACCACTCTTAAACTCAACATATTAGCCCCAGAGAGGAGTGAAGATTTCTATGCTAAAGTTTCACAAAAGGCAGCAGATACTGACAGTCTTTACATCTGTTTTACAGCAATTACGCCAAACCTTCAGAAGTACTTTGAGGGCTTGTTCAGTCAATTTTTATAGACAATTTTTTATAGACAAATCTTTAGTAACGCCTGAATTTGCCTGACGAGGCGTTGCTAAAATAGCAAACTGCAAATTACGGTCTACCATGATTCATTTCAATCGGTTTCGATCGGCTAAAGCTCGCAAAGCCGGATTTGTAGGGCTTTCGCTGCTCACGTGTGTGGCATGTGTGTTGATCTATTCTGTCCGTCGTCCTGCGATCGCAACCTCGCCTTGGATCAAGCGCAGCAATGAATACGCAGCGTTGCTCTCACAGGCAGAAACAGCAAAAGCATGTCGCGGAGAGTTTGCTGTCAGCGAAGAATTGTTAACGCTCAATCCAAGCTTTGTGGAATGCCAACAGCAACGCATTCGTCAAACGGTACAGACACTAGAAGAGAAATTAGCTCAAGAGAAAGATCAGAATCTGCGAGTGGATTTGGCAATTCTAATTGAGGCAGGACAGCGAGAGCTACGATCGCAGCTTCTTGATCAGAAATACAATCTCCCCTATGTCAACCTTAGCCAAGCGATTTCAAACAGTTTTAGAGATGCATTTCGAGAGTCGAGTTCATCTAAAACGAAACAGATGGCGCTAACGCAACTGAAACAGTATGCAGGAGAAGCAGCCGGAACGCCATCGCTAATCGCACGAGCAGAGCAACGCATCCGCGATCGATTGAACCAATCAGAAACCTATTTTCCAGAGAAATCTCAACTCGAATCTGACTTAAAGAGCGCAGCAACACATCTCGACAAGCTTCAGAAACTTTTTGAACAACAGAAAATATCAGACTATCAAACCACTTACGCCAAACTTAAATCTCAGCTACTAGAGTATGACACCTTTATTCGGCGCGAAGTCTTACCCAAAGCTAGGACTGATTTTCGTCTCCCCGCCGAAATTTATGCATTTAAGCTTCAAGAAAAAGGCATTGACATTCCGGTTAACGATTTGATTAGTCAAGCTCGCTCCAGCTTTAAACAAGTCCAGGCGCAAATGGAAGCGATCGCGCCGCAGGTCGCTCGGCAAAAACAACTCAAGGCAACTGGGTATCGAGAAGTGATTGGAGCGCTAAAGCAGAACCAGCTTTCTGCTGAGGACGCGCTGCGGCATTACCAGCAGCGCGAGAAGGATATCGAAGCGATCATTCGCCGTGAACACCTCGTCACCTTGCCAAAGCGATCGCTGAACATTCGCCTTGCCACCGCTCAAGAAAATGCGTCCTTCCCGGTTCCGCAATACTATCCCGGCAGATCGAGAAAAAGCGAACAGGGCGGCACGTTCATTCTGCCCGTGCTGCAACCTAAAAAACAGTCGCGTCCTTACGATGATTTCACTCATCCCGCTGTCGCTTGGACACTGACTGCCCACGAAGGCCGACCCGGACACGATTTACAATTTACAACGATTCAAGATCGAGGCTTGTCAAAAGCGCGTACCGAGTTTGCCTACAATACTGCCAATCACGAAGGATGGGCCACGTATGCCGAGGAAATCATACAGCCCTACATGCCGATCGAAGGGCGGTTTATTTCCCTTCAGTTTCAATTGCTCCGGGCGGCTCGCGCCTTTTTAGAGCCAGAACTTCAGCTAAATCGAATCACCACCGCAGAGGCAGTTCGAGTCCTGACCGAGGACGCCGGATTTTCACCATTCTTTGCCGATCAAGAAATCAAGCGCTACACCGCTCGATTACCGGGTCATGCGCCTGGATATTTCTATGGCTACCAGCGATTTATGCAGCTGCGATCGCAGGTCGAGACGGCGCTCGGATCTCGGTTTAATCCTCAAGAATTTCACGATTTCATTTTGTCTCAGGGGTTTCTATCTCAACAGATGCTGCAAGAGGCGGTCTCCCAAAAGTTCACTGTCAATCGAAATACTCCTGAATTCAGAAGCAAACCTTAAGAAACGTATCGTCTCCGCCCTTAGCAAGATGAGAAATCTACCTCTTCATTGCACTATTGGGATAAATCCCTATCTCTAGACAGACGTTCTGAGATAATAGAAATATCTAAAGGTAGATCGACCTTAGATGCCAATCACCGTAGAATTTTCTGATGAGTTAAAAGGGGCTTCGGAAAAATTTGATATCTACATCCGGCAGATAATGGTTTATAAAAAAAACGCTCTACTGTTCCATAACAATGTTTGAGGCTTGGCAATGAGTACAATCCGAGTAATTCTAATTGAAGACCATGACCTTACGCGGGTTGGCATCCGTGCGGCACTACAACAACGGGAAGGCTTTGAAGTCGTTGGAGATGCCAGAGATGCTAAGTCCGGCTTAAAGCTCCTGCGAACGGCACAGCCTGACATTGCGATCGTGGACGTAGGGCTGCCCGATATGACCGGAATTGAACTGACCAACGAGTTTAAGCAATTGCAAGCCGAAGGAGAATCGCCGCACACGAAGATCCTGATCATGACGCTCCAAGACAGTGAAGATACTGTACTTGCTGCGTTTGCGGCTGGAGCTGATTCCTACTGCATGAAGGATGCCAGCATCGACAAGCTCGCTCAAGCGCTCACCGTTACCTCCGAAGGCAACGCTTGGATTGACCCTGCGATCGCGCGCATCGTGCTGCACCAAACTCAGAAATCTTACGTTTCCTCGGCTCAAACCGTCGAACCTACAACGATCGCCATTAATCGAATCACCGACGAAGATTTCATTCCTGCCTATCCTTTAACTGAGCGAGAGCTAGAAGTGCTTAAGCTAATCGTCGATGGATGCAGCAATGCTCAAATCGCTGAACAGCTCTACATCACGGTTGGTACGGTTAAGACTCACGTGAGAAACATTTTGAATAAGCTGTGTGCAGACGATCGTACACAGGTTGCAGTTCGTGCTCTGCGCACAGGGTTGATTCAGTAATTTGTCATTCAAGCCATTGGGTCACACATTCCATTGGGTCACACATTGGACGCGAATTGGATCACAGATTACCCGCTCGTCTCCGCACCGCTAGCTGATTCCCACGCCTCCATTACATTACAAGGAGGTGTGGGAATTGTGCTTTGTGAGGAAATTTGTAGAGAGGAGATTTGAAAGAGACAAGCTACAATGCTTCAGACAGCCGATGCGGTTCCTTTGGAGTTGCCGCAATTGCACTAAAATAGCTGAGCATCATGCCTGAGCAGCCTTTCATCACACTCCTCAACCATCCCGGACAGCTTTGGGAACGGGCGATCGCTCAGACACAATTCGCGATCGCGTCCGGCGCGCTCCACTCGCTTCCCACCGAACGCGGATTCCTTCACGATGGGGGTGTCCAATTTTTGGTGAGGATTCTCGGCAATTTGATCCGCAAAGACGAAGCCACCCAAAAGCAGATCAACGCAGAATTGGCAACAGGTAAAGATTTCAACCCGTTCTTACCGTATGAAGCCGATTTATTTGTGGTTGATGTTTCGTCTACCCACGTCTGTTTGCTCAATAAATTCAACGTGGCTGATCATCACTTACTAATCATTACTCGCGCGTTCGAGGAGCAAGAATCGCTCCTGACCTTCAACGATTTTGAAGCTCTATGGGCCTGTTTAGCCGAATTCGATGGACTAGGATTTTATAACGCTGGCAAAGTTGCCGGGGCTAGTCAGCGTCACAAACATTTGCAACTCGTTCCATTTCCGCTAGTTCCAGAAAGCCGACTGCCGATCGCACCACTGCTCACATCCGCTTCAACAAATCTTCCGAACAATGTTTCGGGGTTACCCTTTGTTCACGCTTTTATAAACCTTGATCCGAGTTGGGCACAAGACCCATCTCAAGCGGCGGAACAGACGTTGACTTGCTACAACGCTCTGCTGAGATCGCTTGGATTACAAGTAGGAGACGGTAGAACACCAACCTTGCAATCTGGGGCGTATAACCTACTGATGACCCGGGAATGGATGCTAGTTGTGCCGCGATCGCAGGAAAGCACGCACAACATTTCGGTGAACTCACTCGGCTTTGCAGGCGCATTGTTAGTACGGAGCGAAGCAGAACTAAAGCTTTTAACCGAAATACGTCCAATGAATCTTTTAAGGCAAGTTGCTTTTCCTTTAGATTGAACAAATCAATGTCAGGATTAAGCCATGAAGCACGAACCGTTTATTGCGACGCCTAATTCGACAATCAAGCTAAAGAATTTCGATCCAAAATACAGCGGCTCTCTCGATAAGAAAACTGCACAACTTGAGCTACAAGCTGGGGTTGAGAGACTGGCAGCCTATCAAAATGTTCTGTATGCTCAAAACTCTTACGCGCTTCTGATTATTTTTCAAGCCATGGATGCGGCTGGAAAAGACAGCACAATCAAACACGTCATGTCGGGTGTTAATCCTCAAGGCTGTCAGGTGTATAGCTTCAAAAAACCTTCTGACGAAGAACTTGACCATGATTACTTGTGGCGATCGGCGCGAGCCTTGCCAGAACGGGGTCGAATTGGAATTTTTAACCGATCGTACTACGAAGAAGTGCTGGTCGTGCGCGTCCATCCAGAGTTATTAGCCCTCCAAAAGCTACCGCCCGCCCTGAATCACAAAAAGATCTGGGATCAGCGATTTGAGGAGATCAACAACTTCGAGAAGTATTTGGTGAATAACGGAATTATTGTTCTCAAATTTTTTCTGCATGTTTCAAAAGAAGAGCAGAAAAAGCGCTTCCTCGATCGAATTAATCAACCGGAGAAAAATTGGAAGTTTTCCGCATCCGACGCCAAAGAACGAGCAGCTTGGGATGAGTACATGAGCGCCTACGAAGCGGTTTTTAGCCACACCAGCACGCCGTGGTCGCCGTGGTATATTATTCCGGCAGATCAGAAGTGGTTTACGCGATTAGCCGTTTCCGACATTATCTGTAGCAAATTAAAATCGTTGAATTTAACCTATCCAACGATGACTCAACAGCATCAGCAAGACCTTTTAGAAGCAAAGAAAGTCCTTGAACAGGAGCCGTGATTGCTCTAATGGTTTAGCGCTTGGGGAGGCGTTTTCTCTGAATTTGAAAAATCGAGATCTGAGAAATTGCCCTTAACAGAAACCATTGGGCTATTTCCGCGCTTTCTGAATTTCTTCGCGAATAGTCAACAAATCAATATAGCTATCCGCGACATGGATGAGATGATCGCTGGCCATCGATCGCAGCGCAAATACCTCCACCCGCGACCCGACATAACTCACTGCATTTACCGCATACGACAGATCTCCGTCACCACTAATGACCACTTCAGTGTCACAATCTGGAGCCATTCGCACCATATCGACCGCGATTTCAACATTCATACTGCTCGCCCGTTTTACACCCGCCGGGTTAAGCACCACATCTTTTGTGATGACCCGATAGCCGTTGCGACGCATCCAGGTCAAAAAGGATTGCTGTCTCAAGTTACTCGGATCAACTCCTGTGTAGAAGAACGCAGAGACTAGCTGATTATCCTGACGAAAATAGCGCAGTAGCTTTGCATAATCAATCTCAATTCCCATCTGAGATGCCGCATAAAACAAGTTAGCGCCATCGATAAACATCACCACTCGACCGCGGCTCCCTTCGGGATGCTCTAACGAATTGTCAGTCTCCAAATTCAGTTTGCTAGACTGCTCAGGAAACGGTAAGGGTAACTGCTGTTGAGGGGAATGTGTCGGTTCAAGGTGAAGCGTAGCCTCCTCCCCACCGGGGTTTTCTTGAATTAACTGAACCATGAATAGAATTCTTAAGCTAAAACACTTATGTAATGTGGATGCAATGTGGGGTGACAGACCCATGCATTGACCTTAAAAGTGTTGGTTTGACTGGAGTTTATTACAAGGATCTGTGGCTTTCTGATGGAGATAGAAGAGCTTATCTTCGTATTGCTCCTGTCAGCATCACCCGCAATTCAGAATTCTGCTATTTTTTATCAAAAAGCTCAAGGAGATCGGTTGCTTCGTAACAAACCTTTGAGCTTAAGCGTATCCCTACACAAGCAACACGCATCTGCTAACCCTCGCATTACCCACCACTAAAGCTCTCTACCAACACAACTCTAAGTGTAAGTGTCGAGGAACAGTGCGTTTTCTCACTCTGTAGTTTAGGAGGGCGTTCCCTAACTCTGTGAACTGTCCAATCAGAATTTGTAGATTTTTCTTCGAGATAAAAGACAGCGCGATCGCCGCGAGGCGCGACCCTGACAGAATCGCATAACTCAGCCAAATCGCGGTTAACGTTTTGTCCAGAGGGCCGCTCGGTGCGACCACATCGAACCCCTCAATCCATTGAGCAAAAAGTGCTGGAGCCCCTCTCAATCTAGGTTAGAGCCTCTCTATAATGTAAATTAATGCGGTAGATTTTGACAATCTTAAAGCATCATAAAGAATTTCTGTTATTTTAACAAGGTTTAACTTTGCTTCGTAGACTTTAACCTTAAGTTGTAAGCCTTATAAATTTAGGTTCGACTGATGGTGTGTCTGACGAAATGACTCGAGCTTTTTTCCGTTCACTTGAGCTAGAGTTACGAAAATGTGTTTTTCGTGCAGAAGCTGTGAACGAATATCACAGTTTATATCGTTAGTTACACTGCGCTCTTTAACTTCGGAAAAGCAGGGTAAACCTGATAAGGAATACTAAGGTTTCCTAACAAAACACACATCGGGTATAGCCACTCTAGCAAGGTCACTCTAGTAAATTGCACTTTCACATTATTTTGGCTTAGCTCAGAAGCCGTCTCCCTACTTTATTTGCGTGTGGTATCCTCCGTAGAAGGTCTGGTGATTGAGCGGATGGTAATGCTAACCCTAGAACACAGATTATAAAAATCAAATTTCGCGGAGTCGGATGATTATGCAACTCGTTCCTCGTCCTCATCGCAATCAGTCTTCTCCACAGCGGTTAGATCATGATCAAGAGGTTCAGCACCCAACGGTTAAGACGGTGCGATCGCTAACTGAAACCGACGATCGCGTGATTATTTTTATTGATGGCTCTAATCTGTTCTATGCCGCGATGCAGCTTGGTTTAGAGATCGATTATGCCAAGTTGCTGTGCTGTCTCACAGGTCAGCGACGATTGCTGCGAGCCTACTTCTACACGGGCGTCGATCGGCAAAATGAAAAGCAGCAAGGCTTTTTGCTTTGGATGCGGCGGAATGGTTACCGGGTTGTGACCAAGGATTTAGTTCAGTATCCCGACGGGTCTAAACATGCCAATCTCGATGTTGAAATTGCGATCGATATGGTGATGTTGGCAAAGCACTGTGATACTGCTGTTTTGTTAAGTGGAGATGGCGACCTCGCTTATGTTGTCAACAATGTTGCGTACCAAGGCACGCGGGTTGAAGTTGTTAGCCTTCCTGCCATGACCAATGACGGACTGATCGATGTTGCCGATCGCTTTATTGATCTATCCGCCATTCAATCTCAAATTCAGCGATCTGAACCTGGAAGCCAAGCTCGACCCGTTTTATAGCAGCGACTCCAATCAGTTTGAAAGAAGTAGTTTGAAAGAATCACGGCAATATTAGGGCTTTTAAGCCATTTCCCTTTGATTGACATAGGATTGCTATAGATTTTTTACGCTAGAGTCTATGTCCATTAAAAAGATTATTTCGATCGGAATGCTAATTTTTGTCCCGATTTCTATCGTGGCAGAAACGCAGCATTGGGGAACCATGACGGTCTTCATTACCTCTGCTTTGGCGATCGTGCCCTTAGCAATTTGGTTAAGTACTGCTACCGAAGAAGTTGCGATCGTCACAGGTCCCTCGATCGGTGGGTTGCTCAATGCTGTATTTGGCAATGCAACCGAACTGATCATTGCGCTGGTCGCACTTAGAGCCGGATTGATTGATATTGTCAAAGCGAGCATCACCGGAACGATTATCAGTAACTTGCTGCTGGCAATGGGGCTTTCGATGTTTCTGGGTGGACTCAAGTATAAAGAGCAAGACTTTAAGCCGATTGTGGCACGTGTGAACGGCTCATCCATGACCCTCGCCGTGATTGCTATTTTGCTGCCAACGCTTGCGTTCTACACCTCTGGCAACATCGAAACTCCGGCGATTGAGAAGCTCTCGATCGCGGTAGCTATCGTGTTAATTGCAGTGTATGGCATGACGCTGCTCTTTTCGTTGAAGACTCATAATTATCTCTATGAAGTCAGTTTATCTGAGCTAGAAGGCGAGGGAGAGGGCGCACACAAACCGAACCTATGGCTCTGGCTGGGAATTCTGGTAGCGGCGACTGTTGCGGTTGCTTACGAATCAGAAATTTTCGTCGGCGTGGTGGAAGAAGCAACAAAAGGGTTGGGATTAACGCCGCTCTTTACCGGGGTGATCTTGTTGCCGTTGGTTGGTGGTGCAGCAGAATATGTGACCGCAGTCGGGGTGGCGGTTAAAAACAACATGGATTTGTCGGTCTCAGTGGCGATGGGATCGAGTTTGTTAGTGGCGCTGTTGATGGCTCCCGTACTGGTACTGGTTGGACAGGCGATCGGGCAACCGATGGATCTCAGTTTCAATCTGTTCGAGGTCGTTGCGGTTACAGTAGCCGTGGTTGTCGCGAATCTGATTAGTTTAGATGGTCGCTCAAACTGGCTAGAAGGAGCGTTGCTGTTGGCGACTTACGCGATTCTCGGGGCAGCCTTCTATTTCCAATAGTGTCAGTAGTCAGTTACGACGAGGCATTCAAAGCTTCAAATTGCTGCCAGCAGAGGTAGAGCGATCGCGGCAAATGGAAACATCCCTTCCATTTGCCGCCTTTAAGATTTAACAGCACTTCTCCTCGCCGATCGAGATAGCCAAACCATTCGCCATACTCAGGATCAGCAAAATGAGACCATGCATACTCATGAAGCTTGGTGTACCAGTCCCAACATGCGGCGCGACCCGTCAAGCAATACCCCATCGAGAGCGCAACGAGCGATTCTAGGTGAACCCACCACAGTTTTTGATCCCATTCCAATTGCTGGGTTGGATGCCCCTTGGCGTCCATAAAGTAATAGAGACCGCCGTATTTCGCATCCCAAGCAAAATCAAGAATGCTTAATACAACATCTATAGCTTGGTTAACGGCTTTAGAATCACCTCGACGATTGGCAATATCCATAATGAACCACATAGCTTCGATGCCGTGACCTGGATTAATTAATCGTCCTTCAAAAGAATCAAACCGTGATCCATCAGGTGCAACGTTTTCGTACATGAGCATGGAACGGCAATCAAGAAAGTCAGTCATCACTTCCTCAACCGTTGCACTCAAGACTTGCTCAAGCGTTTCGCTTGGCAACAGCCACTCCATTTCAAGGGTCAAATTCGCTAAAATCATTGGCACAGCTAATGATCTTATTGGGCGAGTGCCCGGATAGATTTTGTTGTAGTGACCTTTAGGATTGTCTTTACGGCGTAAAACATTGTTATAGGCTTGCAGCGCAACTTCTTTCGGCCACTCCTCGCCAGAGGCAAGAGCATATTTACTAAACGCCATCGCCGCGAAGCAGTCAGAGAAAATATTGTAGGGCTGCACAAGTGGGTTTCCAGATCGATCGAGGGAAAAATACCAGTTTCCCTCTGCATCTCTGCCATGCTGCGCCAGAAAGTTAGCCCCGTTTGCCGCAATTTTAAGCCAGTCTTCTCGTGGCTCCAGCTGTTGATATAGGGTTGAAAATGTCCAGACTTGGCGGTTTTGCAGCCAGATAAATTTATCCGTATCGTACACATTGCCCTTGCGATCGAGGCAGGTAAAATAACCGCCTTGCTCCCAATCCACTGAATGCGTTTCCCAAAATGGCAAGACATCGTTGAGGAGCGCATTTTTGTAAAGTTTTGCTAGTGCTTCAAAGTCCTGCTCCACGAATTCCTTCCTCTTGATCACACAGCAATAGCATCATATCGCCTTGTCATAAAGCGTCATTACCTCTTTAAGCGATAAGCGTGACTGTGCCCCCAGCGTCAGCGATGAGGTATGCCCGCGCTCCAAATGCTCAGCCGCCGCACACGCAATCATCGCCGCATTATCCGTACAGAATTGCATCGGTGGAAATAGAACCCGCAAATTGTGTTTCTCAGCCGCCGCTTGCAAATGTTGACGTAATCCCCGATTGGCTGCCACTCCGCCGCCAATGGCGATCGCATCCAACCCATAATCTCGCGCACATGCGATCGCTCGTTTCGTGAGCGATTTTGCGACCGTTGCTTGAAAACTCGCCGCCAGATCTGCGATCGGTAATGGCTCTCCGTTCTGCTGGAGTTTTTGAGTCAGTCGCAGAACTGCTGTTTTCAATCCACTAAAACTGGAGTCGTAGGGATGATAGCCGCCTTCGGGTAGCGAAATTTGGCCTTCGGGCAGCGGAAATGCTCTTGGGTTTCCCTCGCTTGCCAGTCGATCGATGATTGGCCCTCCTGGGTAGCCCAAATTCAACAGCCGCGACACTTTGTCAAAGGCTTCTCCTGCCGCATCATCGCGCGTTTGACCTAGCACCTCATAGTGTCCGCAATCTTTGACATAAATTAAACTCGTATGTCCACCAGACACTAGCAGGCACAGAAACGGAGGCTGTAAGGTTGGATCACTTAGATAAGAAGCGTAAATGTGTCCCTCTAGGTGATGAACGCCAATAAACGGCTTTTGATGTAGCATTGCCAGGGTTTTGGCGGCGGTCAACCCAACCAGTAGCGCCCCAACTAATCCTGGAGCGCAGGTTCCGGCAATGCCGTCAATGTCAGACCAACCGAGATTAGCCGCTTCAAGAGCTTGCGCGATCGCGCCATTGACAATTTCGACATGCTGACGCGATGCCACTTCTGGCACAACCCCACCGTATTTCTGATGGATTGCGATCTGTGACGAGACGATACTGCTCAGAACGTGACGATTCTTTACGATCGCCACCGCCGTTTCGTCACAACTTGTTTCAATTGCTAAAACCGTTGCCATTTGCTGATACGTTTTTGAAGGTATAGGCTACCGTAGCGTGGCTAAACCCTGCGTGGTGTAGCTAAAACTTGGATTAGGTAACGCTAATAAAAGTTTATCGCGCTACTCAGTTTCGTCTATTTTTGGATTGCAGAAAGCTCAACGCTTTTTGCACTAATAAACTACGCAATTTGTAAAAAAGGGAAACAATTCCATGCAACGATTGTTTGCTCTAGTTCTCGTTTTCTCCTTGTGGTTCGGCTTTGCCGCTCCACAGCCAGCCCAGGCTTACAACTTAGTCCCCTGTAACGAAAGTACGGCCTTTGCTCAACGTGCTAGAGACTCGGTGAACCAGAACGCTGCGCGACGCTACGAGATGTACTCTCGCTCAAACTTGCTGTGCGGCAAAGACGACGGGCTGCCTCACTTGATTGTAGATGGCAATCTTGCTCACTTGGGTGAATTCACGATCCCAGGCATTCTGTTTCTGCTGATCACCGGTTGGATTGGTTGGGCGGGTCGCTCTTACATCCAAGCGGTAAAGAAGAGCGGCAACCCAGAGGAGCAAGAGATCATTATCAACGTGCCTTTGGCAATCAAATGCCTGTTGAGTGCTCTCCTATGGCCTCTTCTAGCCGTCAAGGAATTGACGACAGGTGAACTTGTTGTGGGTAATATCACGAACCCAGACACTGGCATTCCTGTGTCTCCGCGCTAGAGAGACGGCATGAGGGAAGAAGGATGAATCAATTGTTCTTCAGTTCTTTGTCCTTTCTCCCTCAAACTTAGTCCAACTACCCACCAAGCGCGTCTATTGCTCCTTCGATGAGCGCTCAAGGGACATCGGTAGAATCCCTTCTCGCCGAGAAAGGCTTGAGTCATCTCAAGCAACGCTGTTTTACCCTAAAAACATTGAATTTACGGAGTCTAACTATGGCTGGTTTGCCTCGTTATCTTTCAAGCGCACCTGTACTGGCAGTGGTTTCAATTAGCGTCGCGTTTACGGCGTTTATGCTGATCAACTGGGTTTCACCAGATTTGCTCTTCTTAGCTGAATAGAAAAAATTGGGCGATAGGAGAGGCTTCAATTGCTGTCTGAAGCTTGTACGCTATAACGTATCCCTCCTATCGCTCACTGGACTATGCTCGATTCGGAACTCGAAATTCGTCGCCTGCTAGACGTTATGCCTGCTTCTGGGCGGATGTTAACCAAACTAGTGAGCAAGCCAGAGCAACGAGCGCTAATCGATGCTCCATTCCCGATGCCTTGGAGTAGCGATCGCGTCGTTTACATTAATTTTGATTTGTGGAGTCGTCTCTCCCGCCCGCAACGAGATCTGCTGATTCTCCGCACTGTCAGTTGGCTCTCTAGCGTGACATGGTTTCAGCCCAATCTTTCGCTAGGGCTAGCAGGGGCAGGAGTTGTGGGACTGGGGTTTGAGCTATTACAGCAAGACATTGTAGGCATCGCCGCAACGAGTGCCCTCGGCGCGATCGCACTCAGCCAAGTTTGGCGCACCAATCGCAGTTCTCGGATTGAACTCGAAGCAGATGAGAAAGCGCTACAAATTGCCCAACGTCGAGGCTATACCGAGACGGACGCGGCTGGATTTTTACTATCAGCGATCGAATCAGTGGCTCAAAACGAAGGGCGATCGCTGACGTTTATTGAAGTATTGAGATGTCAGGCATTGCGCGCGATCGCAGGTCTCTCCCCCATGAGTGTGCCGCAATCGATTCGACAACAAGATTTCTAGCGCTTCCCGACAGATTTTTCCGACGGATTCGATTTGAAGTAGGCTTCTAGCACTTGACGTACCATCGGAGCCGTGACTGAGCCACCGCTGCCACCGGAAAACTCGCCCATTGCAACGACCACAATTTCAGGCTTGTCGTACGGGGCAAACGCTCCAAACCACGTATGAGAGCCTTGTCCTAAGTCTTCAGCTGTACCGCTTTTACCCGCCACCGGAGGCAAACTCGACACATTTAACGCCTGTCCGGTTCCGGTGCTGATCACGCCTCTTAGGCCTTCTCGCAGAATCCGAATGGTATCAGGATTAAGATTGAGCGGCTCGCGCCAGTTCTGAGCCGATTCGTTGTCTTTGAGCAAATGAGGCTTGACCCGATATCCACCGTTGGCAGCGATCGCAAACATGGCTGCTACTTGTAACGGCGACGCCTCAACATAGCCTTGTCCAATCGTCATATTCACCGTGTCGCCGACAAACCACTCTTGCTTCACCTCTTTCTGCTTCCAAGCCGCATCAGGCACAAGACCAGGAGATTCTTCAGCGGCCAGTTCAACACCCGTTTTTTGCCCAAATCCGTAACGATGCGTCCACTCAATCAAGGGTTTCTCCCCCATTCCCATGCCGATTTGGTAGAAGAACGTGTCGCTGCTCCAGGTCAGCGCACCGACAAAGCCTTGAGGACCAAATCCCGCATGGTTCCACTCACCGAAATCAATTCCACCCACTTTGAGAGAAGGATAGGTGTTGAGAACCGTATCAGGCGAGAATTTGCCCGATTCTAATGCCGCCGTTGTGGTGACGATTTTGAACGTACTCGCAGGTGGATAGCTCTGCAATGCCCGATTGAGAAAGGGATGGTCTTGGCTCTGGAGTTGCTTCCACGTCTCGTCGGACATCCGCGTGGTAAAAAGATTAGGATCAAATCCAGGACGGCTCACCATCGTCAGAATTGCCCCAGTATGCGGATCAAGCGCGACGATCGCACCTTCACGATCTCCAAGTGCCGCTTCCGCCGCTTTTTGCAGATCCAGATCGAGCGTCACTGTGACATCTTTGCCCGCATGGGTTTCTTTCTCTCCCAAAATTTTCAAGACATCTCCAGCACCATCGACTTCAACCTGCTGACCGCCCCACTCGCCGCGCAGTTGCTTCTCAAATGCCGCCTCAATCCCCATCTGCCCAATCACATCTCCCAGTCGATAGCCTTCGCCCTGGTGACGCTGCAACTCCTGATCGCTCAGTTCGCCCGTGTAGCCGATTACATGCGCTCCCAAATCGCCGTTTGGGTAGTCTCGTACCGCCTCAGCATCGACTTCTACCCCTGCTAATTCGCTGCGGTACTCTTCTAACGCCGTCACTTTCTGGGGACTGATTCCCCGGGCAATTCGCACCATGTATGGAAAACTGTAGCCTTCTTGTTGCAATCGCCGCTCAATATCTTGCACCGGAATATTCAGAATGTGCGATAAGCGCTGCAACGTCTTGGGCCAATCTACTTTCTTCTGTGCCAATGGCTGGAGGTACACTGAATGAGACAATCGGCTCCCCGCCAGAATTCTGCCCTTGCGATCGACAATTTTTCCGCGCTCTGGATGCTTGGGAATCAGTCGAATTCGGTTTGTTTCTGCCAGTTGACGATTGCGATCGCCCTCAACGAGCTGCAAATACGCCAGCCGCCCGCCCAAGCCAGCTAAAATCAGCCCAACTAGCAGCAGAAGCAGCACCATTGATTGATTTTGGCGTCCTACGTTCCGACCCGTTTGTTTGGGGAGAGCGGGTGCAGAAGAAGAGTGAAGAAGGGCCATAAATAAACAGTTGAAGGGACGCAGGCTCTCTAGGCAGTGCTACTTAGGAGTTGCAATATTAGGATTGCACTAGAGGACTTGCACTAGAGCGGCTTAGATTCCAAAGCTGTCACAACTTTGTCTAACAGTTGTCGTTTAACAGTTGTCCTCGAGTTCGGGTCTGGGAGTTTTAATACCTGCATGGGCAATCTAAAACCGGAGACCGTGAACGCGATCGAATGCACCCAATTTAATTATTAAATCATTCTTTCAGATCAAATTTGCCATACGCGCCTTCAAGGCGCAGTTAGCCTAGAGTGCAGCTCCGCAGAAACCGTAGATTCTACATCCTTCCCATCGCATAAAATAAATCAAATTGAGCGTCGAACCCCTTTATCTTTTGGTAGGGAATGCCGCGTTCATGATCCAGGGAGAATCACCGCAAGGAACCGAAACTATGTCTCAAACGGCAACACACAAGCCGCTTTCAACAGGCGTCAATGTTGGATTTGATGTTGAACTGCGGAAAGTGTTTAAAGTTTATGGGGGTGAATCTGCGGTGCGAGGCGTTGATCTCAGCATTGGTCAAGGTGAGTTTTTTAGTATTCTTGGCCCGTCGGGTTGCGGCAAAACGACCACATTGCGGCTGATTGCCGGATTTGAAACACCGACAGCAGGCGAGGTGGTGATTCGCGGTCAGTCTATGAATCATGTCCCGCCTTATCGGAGACCTGTAAATACAGTGTTTCAAAACTATGCGCTGTTTGGTCATCTATCCGTGTGGGAAAACGTTGCGTTTGGGCTGCGAATTCAAAAATGTCCCCGCTCAGAGGTGCAAAGCCGTGTGCAGGATGCGCTGAAGCTGGTAAAGATGGAAGGCTTTGCCAAGCGATCGCCGTCCTCCCTTTCGGGTGGACAACAGCAGCGAGTTGCCCTTGCACGAGCATTAGTGAATCGTCCGGCGGTCGTATTGCTCGATGAACCATTGGGCGCGTTGGATCTGAAGCTGCGCAAAGAAATGCAGGTCGAACTGTCGATGTTGCATCGAGAGTTAGGCGTAACCTTTGTGCTGGTGACGCACGATCAAGAAGAGGCGCTGTGCTTGTCCGATCGCATTGCGGTGATGAACGCGGGACAAGTCGAGCAAGTCGGCACACCCGATCAGATTTACGAGCGTCCTCAAACAGGATTTGTCGCCAGCTTTATTGGAGATACCAATTTGTTTCGCGGCAGAATTGAGGGCGCACATCCGACAATGCTCTGGATTCGCACCGAAAGTGGCTTGAAGATGACGGTACAACCTGCCCAGACAACCCCACCGCTCACGTCGGGACGAGTTGTGGTGAGTGTACGTCCTGAAAAAATTCAGGTCAGCCTCACGCCAGAAGAGCAGGGCAACTGCTTTGAGGGACGCCTGCGAGATGTGATGTACTTGGGAACGCATGTGCATTACGTCGTTCAGTTGCTGTCTGGCGATCGCATCACGGTACGTCAACCTCACGCCTTGACCGTGCCAACGGCAGAAACCCCGATCTATCTAGTTTGGGACGCGGAAAGCTGTTTAGCGCTACCGGATAGTCAGGGGTGAAGGTTATGTTAAGTCGAGTTCATTCTCATCGGTCTCGTCGTCGGTTTTTGAAGGGCGCGATCGCAGGAGCATCGGGATTTGCCCTGTCGAGTTGCGGTTGGACGTTAGCCAAAGTGCAAACCGAGGAGGTCGCTCAGAACCGTTCTAACGAATTGCACATTTACACCTGGTCAAACTACATTGATCAAGAATTGGTCAACTCGTTTAGAGAAAAAACTGGAATCAACGTCATTTTCGACATTTTTGATTCTAACGAAACAATGCTGGCAACGTTTCAAGCGGGCAAAGGCGGGATCTATAGCATTATTTATCCCTCTGATTACAAAGTTAGTCAGATGATCCAATTAGGATTATTGAGCGAATTAGACCATTCTCGATTGGACGGGCTGACCAATCTTCTACCCCGGTTTCAGCACTCGGTTCACGATGTGGGCAACCGCTACAGCGTTCCGGTGAGTTGGGGAACGACAGGATTGGTGTATAACAGCGAGAAAATTCAAGAACCACCCACGGATTGGGATTATCTTTGGCAAAACAAAGAGAAGCTAACACGGCGAATTACGCTAATGAATGATGTCCGGGAAGTCATGGGAGCAACGTTGCGATCGCTAGGATTTTCCTATAATTCCACCAATGCCGATGAGATTAAGAAAGCCTTTGAGCGACTGCAAGAATTGAAAGGCGCGATCGCCACCTTTACAACGGATGCATGGCGTGATCAAATCATTGCAGGCGATTTATTGATCTCGATGTGCTACTCTGCCGACGCTGTGAGCGTGATCAATCAAAACAAAAAGCTGAAATATGTGATTCCCAAGAGTGGAACATCGATCTGGAGCGATACGATGGTAATTCCAAAAACGGCTCCTAACCGAGATGCGGCTTATGCATGGATGAGCTTCATGCTGCAATCGGATGTCGCCGCAAAAGTAACAGAGCGATTGTTTTTTGCCACGCCTAACCTAGCGGCGTTCCGCCGATTGCCCCAGTCGTTGCGATCGAATGTGAGTTTATTTCCGCCAGATGCTCAGATTAGCCGATCGGAATCGATCGCCCCTGTGGCAAAATCAACGCTCGAACTCTACGATCAATATTGGACCAGGCTAACCAGCAGTTGAGACTTACTCACTAGACGCCTATGGCTTGGCGGATTTGAGCAACTATTTGTTCTACAGGTTGATCACTATGTAGCGCGATCGCGTCAGTTGGTTCTTCTAAGGTTTCAAGCTGACTGTGCAACATACTAGGTGGCATAAAATGCCCCTGGCGGTGCTGCATGCGTTCTTGCAAAACCGCCTCCGACGCTTTGAGATAGACGATCTTCACCTGATCAGAATCTTGTTTTAGCTGCGATCGATAACTGGCTTTTAAAGCAGAACACGCCAAAACAAAGTTTTTCTTGTCCTCAAGCCCATGCTGGATCAGCGATCGAATCGTTTCTAGCCAAGGCTTGCGATCGTCATCTGTCAGCGCAATGCCGTGACTCATTTTGTCAATATTCGCTTGGGGATGCAGCCCGTCTCCGTCGATAAAATCCCATTTCAAATCATCCGAAAGCCGATTACCGATGGTGGTTTTGCCGGAGCCAGAAACGCCCATAAGCAAAATAATCACGAGGCAACACTCCAGTTCACATAAGGCAATCGAGCCGCCGTAGCGCGGATCTGATCTGCTCCAGCAACCAACTGACCACACGCATCCCACGTTCCCGCTATAAACATCTGACGTGGGCCTTCGCCGATTGAAACTGGAGCGGTGAAGTCGTCGCAGTGAACCTGCTTCAGTTCTAAATCAACCTTTATTTCGGCTTGAGGATTTGCGCTCAGCCGCTCCTGTAGCTGTTTTGTCACGCTTGGATCAGCAGTCACACAGGGGATTCCGAGCGCCACACAATTTCCAAAGAAGATTTCAGCAAAGCTTTCGCCGACGATCGCCCGGATGCCCCACTTCGCGATCGCTTGAGGGGCATGTTCGCGACTAGAACCACAGCCAAAGTTACCGTTGACAACGAGAACGGTTGCGCCTTGATATTGCGGCAAATCAAACGGATGCTGCCCGCTTTTTTGAGCGCGATCGTCGGCAAAGACTTGTTCGCCTAAGCCATCGAAGGTGACAGCCCGCAGAAACCGTGCCGGAATAATCCGATCGGTATCAATATCATTTCCAACCAGTGGAATTCCCCGCCCTGTAACGGCTTTAACTTCGCTGACCATATGACAAACCTTTGAGTGCAGTCTATTAGTATAAAGCGAACGCCGTTATAAGGTAATGGGTTTGCGATTCGCCTTAAGCTCGGAAGGATCGCTTGATTCCGGTCGTTGCATTAGACTGCACGCAACCTAAATCCACCACCAAAATCTAGAAAAGTCAAAATGTGTATCCGAAATCAAGAAATACATAGGTGAAATCAAATAACACTTGTGCGAATTTAAAGAAACTTATGCAAAATCGAATTCTATTCTTGTATATCGACAAACGCTTATTGAAAACCGAGAAGTGGAGATGTGAATTAAGAAAAACTCATGCAAAATCGAGTTCCGCTTTTGTAAATCACTGAATGCTTATCAAAATCGCTTTTCTAGTAACGTTTCTCGAATAATCATGCATTTGAGCTAAGTCAACAACCGACTCCGTACATAGCCCCTTGAGTTTAGGATACTCGTTTGAACTATCACAACTATTGACTAGCTAACGATTTACCTGTTCTCCGAAGCTTTTACTGAACCATTAGGATTGAGTGTGGAGTAAGAACTAAGAGCCTAGACCAAGGATAGTCATCTATGCTGCAAGTAGGGCAAGTTATCCACGATCGCTACCAACTCCAACAAAAGCTGGGTCAAAATGCAGGACGACAAACTTGGTTAGCCGTAGATTTAGAGACGCAAGCGGAACCTGTGATTGTCAAACTGTTAGCGTTTGGCGATCAGGTGCAGTGGGATGACCTCAAACTGTTTGAGCGAGAAGCGCAAATTCTGAGACAGTTGGAGCATTCGCGCATTCCGAAGTATCGCGATTATTTTTCAATTGACGATCGCTTGCTGTGGTTTGGTTTAGTGTATGACTACATTCCAGGTACATCACTGAAGCAATTGATTGACAATGGTAAACGATTTTCTGAAGCCGATGTGAGAAAGATTGCGATCGCGGTTCTAAAAATTCTGCGCGATTTACATCATCTCAATCCGCCGATTCTCCATCGCGACATCAAACCTAGTAATCTGATTTTAGGAAAAGACGATCAGATTTACTTAGTCGATTTTGGAGCCGTACAAGATAAAGCGGCTAAAGAAGGCGTAACCTTTACTGTCGTTGGAACCTATGGCTATGCGCCGATGGAACAATTTGGAGGACGAGCCGTTCCGGCATCAGATCTCTATGCGTTGGGCGCAACGTTGGTTCATCTATTAACTGGAACGTCTCCAGCCGATTTACCTCAGCGTAACTTGCAGATTCAATTTCGTGATGCCGTTACCCTAAGTTCAGACTTTGCAACTTGGATCGACCATCTGATTCATCCCGCACCTGAAGCAAGACTCAAAAGTGCAGAGCAAGCGCTGCAAGTTTTAGCCCATCAAACCGAATTACTTCCTGCTGCCGCGATTAGCGCAGAGCGCAACTCCACAGGACTCGGCATCGAACGCCCTCGCAATACAAAAGTCAAACTGATTAAATCTCGCGATTGCTTGGAAATCGTCATTCCTAAACATCGAAAAAATGATGCAATCGAATACGCCATTCCTAAAGCAAGTGGTATCCGAGTCGTGATGTTCTGGCTCGGGATGACGGTTGTAGGAGGAGCTATAGCCATTCCTACAACCGTCATTGGTCTGTTATTGCGGGCTAGAGGACTGCAACCTCTTGTGTGGATAGTTTTGTGTTTGGGAGTCATCTTTTTTTTCCTTGTTGCTCCTTGGTTTCGTCAGACTCGAATTCGCTTTACGCGTCAACAATTTTTCATTGAAGAAGAGCATTTTTCCTCCACCACATCCCGGATTACCGGAACGACATCAGACATTCGAGAGGTGCGACGCGGCGATCGCTGCATTCAAATTACGTCAGGTCCTTACCGGAATGGGTATCGCCAAGATCGCATCGGGTATGAGTTGACCGACTTTGAGCAAGTTTGGCTAGTTCAGGAGATCAGAAAATGGCTAAAACTTAAACAGGAATAGGATCGGAGTTAATTGGGATCGCTGCATTTACCAAAGTGGTCAGAACGCCTGTTTGCTCTTGTCCGCTCGTCGATAAGTCGCTGTAGCACAAGAATAATTTCTCCTCGGCTCTGCCCAACAAGTCCAGCATAATTCGACGCAAGCGCTGTTCGTTCATCGTTTGAGTATCTTCGACGCGCCAAGCTTGACCTGACCAATTCTGAAGAAAAATTGGAGCCGCAAACAGCGCATCGACCCCACTGAGCCAACGAGACGACCCTGCATCCAGCCAAAATTGCCAACGGTGAGCGCGACGACTTGACCGATATTGAAACACGGTTGCTAAAGTGACAGCATTACTCGCAAGTCCAACCGGACGCACGGGAAACGGATTTGCCGTCACCGTTCCGTTTCTCAACAGTTGAATGAAATTACGAACCGTCATTGAGGCTGGAGCGTCGCTAAAGTCGCTCCGGCGTAAGCGATCGTCTACTTCCCAATAGTGCTGCGCGGTTTCTATCAACTCTCTTAGGGCGGCTAATTGATCAAACGGTAAGTGACTGCCACCTAGAAAAAATCGCTGAATCGCGCGATCGCACATCACGACCGGATTTGCAATTAGTCTTTCTCGAAGCTGCTGACGCTGATCTTCAATCCATTTCACAATTCCCGCATAGGCATCGGCTGCCTGATACCCCAATCGATCCCACCGGGAAAATGCCGTTGCAGGCATTAGATTTGGATGATCCGGGTGTGGCTCAAAGCAATAATCTGCTATCAATCCTGCTCGGACTGGATCAATCAAAAATGAGGCAGTACCCACAGATGACGTAGACAAAGTTTCGTCGTTCCTCCAATCGGAGGTTGCTATTTTTTGGCTGAGGACGACTAACATTTCTGCGATCGCGTCTCGATCGACCAATCGACCCAAGCCAGGATAAATCAATGCGAGTAACGTCAACAGCGATCGGATAATCGGACTACTTGCGAGTGGACGCTGATCGTTTAGCAACTCGACCGGAATTCCTTTTTTTCTCAAAATTTCAGTCAAGCCATAACGAGAGATCGGATCGATTCCCGGACCGATGATCGCAATCTCTCGCGGCTGAATTTGCCCCGATTGCACCGCTTTGACAATCACATCTCCGGTTTGACGAATCAATTGCGCTTGTGTCGTAGTTTGCACCGTTTGAATCGAATCGGGCAAACTCGCAAAGAAAACCGGATCGCTAACCAGTTCAACAATCGACTCGCCCAGATCGTCCATCAGCGATGACACAGACCGGGTTAGGGCAACTTCTTCGCAGCTAGACGCCAATTCCGCCATGTAGGTTGGATCGGCTCCTAAGCCCAGTCGCACGGCCCCATCTGGGTTAAACCCAAACGCGCAGGCTGTGCCATTGTTTAGAAAGACCTCAAACAACTGCCGAGCGATCGCAGGAAATTCGTCTACGTCATCGGCAATGACGCCTTGAAAGCGATCGAGCAGATGCTTTTGATAAATCGGATTGGGCAACAAATAGCGCCAATACAACTCAGTAATCAAGCTATAGGTGAGCAATCCACGCCGCAAACACCAAAACCGCCACCGTTGCAGCATCTCACCAACCGTCGCGTAGGAAATCGAGAGTTCTGCTACCTGTCCTTCAATTCCTGGAACGCCTTGTTCTAGCAACATCGGAATTTCGTCTAGCGTAATGCCGCTCAATGATGCTAGTTGCATCAAGTCTAGAATGCGCCGCACAAGCCTAGCTTCGCTGTAGCTTGTGCGAGCAATTGCGCCATCCAGTTCAGCCCGCCACAGCCGCGTGGCTAATTCCTGCTCATTCTCTGGTCGCAATCGAATCGGAAACGTCGCTTTTAGATCCAACGATCCAATTAGCAGTGACCAAAACAGCATGACTTCATCCTCAAAAAAACCAAGTGGCGTTGTTGAGCGAAAGGGGCACTTGCCTTGGGTTGCGGCTGTTAGGCGATCGGCCAGATCCAATCGATTATCTCCGATCGCGGCTAACACCAAAACGCCGATCGCGCTCTGCGTTACGCCACGAGTCAACCCCGGACGCACCCAGTCGCAAAATTGATTGACCAAACGAGTCGTTTTGCCGCTCCGTGAAGCGCCTGTTACCCAAACAGAATTAGAACGCACAAATCAGCCTCAGATGAATTTGCTACAATCCTTAGCACTCTAACGATGCGATCTACCTGCACTGTCAAAGGCTAGGGACAAATGATTGCCTCTCTCTATATCCTAGATCTCGTTGCAGCAGCACGCTTAGAATGAACTACATCCGCTTCACAAACCAATTCATGAAAAGGTTAATTTTCTTTTCAGATGCAGAGCCTGAATCTGAGTTCCACCCTCTACGCTACAACCTCTTGACACCCTTCACCCGTCAGTATTGCATCCCGATTGAATCATGAGAACGTCTATTTTTGCTCGTTTGAAAGGATCGCTCCGCCGTGCCGAGCAGTGGTATCTCGAAACGCCCGATCGCGCCCTCGATTTGGCCTATGATGCGGCGTTGAAAATCAAAGCGATCGAGGACGAGCATTTCGGCGGCAAAAAAATTGCTCGGAATACTGGAGATCTCAGCGAAAACGCCTTCGCTTATTTTGAAGCCGATCTCAAGCGGCATCTCCGCACGATTCGGATGCGGTTAACCGAGTTTCGCCGCAGTCGCTCGACGCTCAACACCACCAATCCCAATAAAGTCGCGGCGAGCCGATCGCTGCGAACGATTGAGACAACAGCGATCGGCTCGGATCGATTTGTGCCGACTGTGCGAGATAAACCCGCGATCGCGCTGGAAAAACTAACATTTATTGACGAAATTTTAGCTCGATACACCGAACAAAATCTGACCCTAGAAGCCGTGTCAACGGCAATGATTCCGGCTGTTGACGCAGAAGATAGACGGTTGAGCAACACGAGTGAGAAACCGTCTAATGAAAAAGTTCCGATCAATGCTGCTACAGGCGGCGACGACTTTGAATCAATTTCTGACAAAACGGGTCTGCTGCCGCGATCGATTTTGACCACTTTAAACCGATTGAGACGAGACCTAGATCCCAAATCAGAAGCAGAAGTTGTTCAGACCTACCGACTTTCCAAAGTCAGAACATTGCTTGCCGTTCGGTTTATTTTGACCCTCATTTTAATTCCACTCTTGGTGCAGCAAGGAATTCGCAATATTGCTTTAACGAATGCCCTGCCCGCCGGACGCTGGATCAACCAGCAGTTTAGGATCGAGGCTCCTGAAAAGATTTTTCTCAACCAAGAGATGACCGAAGAAGCGTTGTTAGATTTACAACGGTTTGAAGAGCGACTGAAGTTTGAAAATTTATTAAAAGAAACATTAGACCGACGAGCGTTTTCGTTAGAAGAAGCGGAAGCACGGATCAAGAAACGAGCCGAAGCGGTCGAAGCTCAAATGCAAGAAAAAGCAGTGGAGATTGCCGAAACCTTCTCGCTTCATAGTACAGACGCGATCAAAAATTGGATTGCGGATATTGTAGGCGCGATCGCATTTGCCTTTGTTCTCACCAATAGCAAACGTGAAATCGAAATTCTCAAATCTGTCATTGATGAAGTTGCTTACGGTTTAAGCGATAGCGCCAAGGCATTTGTGATTATCTTGCTTACTGATACGTTTGTCGGATTTCACTCGCCGCATGGCTGGGAAGTGCTGCTTGATGGTCTTTTTAGACATTTTGGTCTACCTGCCAGTCACAGTTTTATTTTCTTATTTATTGCGACTTTTCCCGTGATTTTGGATACGATTTTCAAGTATTGGATTTTCCGTTATCTAAACCGAGTTTCTCCATCGGCGGTAGCGACCTATCGCGAAATGAACGAATAAGCTGCGAGAGAAACGTTCCGTTTAATGATCGAATGAGATCGCCTAGCAAAGCGTCTCAACGCTTTAGAAGAGAAGCATTTTAAGTGTAGCTGAAGATAAATACTGGGAAATCTAGAGCAAGTACCGGTCTTTAATAATATCGGGAAAATCCATACCCTGTGACTTCAAGCTATGACTCAGCTTTTTCAAACTCCCGAAGTGTCCCCTGCCGAATTGTTAGCAACTGAAACCGACGACGCCTTAAACCAGGAACTAAAAACCTTACAACAAAGAATAGCTCAGTTGGAGCAAGAGTTGGAACTGCGATCGCAGTCATTGCAGCAGCCAACTCGAGACACGCGTGATCCCGTAAAGCTTGGCAAAACCAATCGTCGCCTTCCGCTTGCTGAAGGCGACCATCAGGCGCTGATCGCAATTCTGGGAGCTAGTGCCGACTTCATTGAAATTGACTCAATGGACGGGCAATGGTTGTATAGCAATCCGGCAGCCCTGAACCTAGTGGGTCTAAAGGATATTGAGCAAGCCAAGACCAAACACATTAGCGACTATATCCTGCCCAAAGACCTCGAGCACTTTCAGCAGCACATTCTGCCAACAGTAAAGCAAACAGGCTACTGGCAGGGAGAGTTACGGTTTCACCATTTCAGTACGGGCGAAGTGATCCCGGTTGAATCTACCCTCTTTGTTGTCCCCGATTTGGTCACAAACCAGCCCTTTGGTTTGGCAATCATTAGCCGCGATATTCGCGATCGCAAGCGCATTGAAGGAGAACTCAAACAACAGACCGATCTGCTGCAACTGATTCTGAACAAGATGAGCGATGGAGTCGTCGTGGCGGATGCAAAGGGGCAATTTCTGATCTTTAACCCGGCTGCCGAACAAATGTTTGGCAGAGGAGCAACAGACACTCAACGCGAGGAATGGTCGGAACAGTATGGACTCTTCCTGCCCGATCGGGTGACGCCCTTTCCGACAGAGCAGATTCCCCTTGTGCGGACGCTGCGGGGCGAACGTGTGGAAAATGTGGAACTGTTTACTCGTCATAGCAATGCGCCAAACGGAATTTGGGCAACGATTAGCGGCACATCTCTGAAAGATGCCCATGGAAACCTGAACGGGGGTGTAGTTGTCTGCCGAAACATCACAGAGCGCAAACAGGTAGAGGAACAGTTGCAGCAGAGAGAAGGCTTCCTGCACAGCCTTTATGAGGGAGCAGAGGTAGGCTTTTTTGTGGTCGATGTTACAGAAACGGGAGAATTTCGCTATCACGGATTCAATCCTTTACTTGAACAGGTCATTGGATTTAGCACGGCTCAAGTGCAGGGCAAGACTCCGGTGGACGTGTTTGGTGAAGTTATGGGTCCGAGCTTTGAGCAGAGCTACCGACGGTGTACCCAGCTAGAGACAGCCATTTCTTACGAAGAGTTTGCTCACTTTGACCAAGGGATTCAGTGGTTCTTGGTCACGCTGTCTCCTTTGAAAGATGCTCAAGGCAAAATCTATCGCCTTGTGGGTACCACCATTGAGATCACCGATCGCAAGCAGGCAGAACACCAGTTGTTGGAAACGAAAAATCTGTACCAACAAATTCTGAATGCCATCCCTGATTTTGTCGTATGCAAAGGAGCGGAGTCACGCATCATTTATGCCAACAAAGCGTTTCGTGACTACTACGACAGGACCTTAGAGCAACTTCAGAACATTACTGATGCAGCCTATAATCAGCCAGACTACACGCAGCAATATGTGAAGGATGATGCCTATGTCCTCAACACCGGAGAAACCTTGGTGTTAGAAGAGCCAGTCACTCGGCATGATGGTGAGGTACGCATTTTTAGCACCATTAAGAGCGCCATTTTTGACACGGAAGGAGAGGTGATTCAAACTGTCGGCATCTCGCGCGATATTACCGATCGCAAGCGCGTCGAAGACGAACGCAAACAGGCAGAAGTCACTTTGCAACAGAAGACAACTGAACTAGAGCAAACTCTAAAAGATCTGCAACAGACCCAGCTCCAAATGATTCAGAGCGAGAAAATGTCCAGTTTGGGTCAAATGGTGGCAGGTGTTGCCCACGAAATCAACAACCCTGTTAACTTCATCCATGGCAATCTGGCTCATGTTGATGAGTACACCAAAAACTTATTAGGTCTAGTGAATTTGTATCAGCATCACTATCCAAACCCGCCGCAGAACATCCTGGATGAAATCGAGGCGATCGATCTAGAATTTCTCAGCAAAGATTTAACGAACGTTCTCCAGTCAATGCGAGTTGGCACTAACCGAATTCGAGAGATTGTGCTTTCCCTACGAAACTTCTCGCGCTTAGATGAAGCAGACGTCAAAGATGTCAACCTTCACGAGGGCATGGACAGCACCCTGACCATCTTGCACAACCGTTTGAAAGCAACATCGGAGCGGTCAGAGATTCAAGTCATCCGAAACTATGGAACGTTGCCGTTGGTACAGTGCCATGCGGGTCAACTCAATCAGGTGTTTATGAATATTTTGAGTAATGCGATCGATGCCCTAGAACACCAAAATCGCGATCGTACTTGTTCAGAAAGGGTCAACGGTCCCAGTTCCATTACAATTTCGACAGATATCACCAGCGAGAACCAAATCAAAATTACGATCGCAGATAATGGATCTGGGATGCCGGAATCGGTCAGGCAACGAATCTTTGACCCGTTCTACACAACCAAACCCGTTGGCAAAGGAACAGGGCTGGGACTTTCGATCAGCTATCAAATCGTCACCGAAAAACACGGTGGATCGCTAGAGTGCTTCTCTAATGAGATGCAAGGAACGCAGTTTGTGATTCAGCTCCCGATCCAAATTCGGTAAATTACTGAGGCGCATTGAGCGCCTATCCTTCGGATCTTGCCAAGTGATCCTTCGGAGTTTGCGAAGCAATCGCGGGTTAACAATTGGGGTAGCGACCTAATGTTAGCCCGCGACGCTGCGGTAAATTAACCAACTACACGGGCGCGACTTTTTCTAGGATCAGCTTCGCCCGCTTCACTTGGTCAGGTACTGAGATCGGATAGTCTCCGGTAAAACACGCCGAACAGAAGCTATTTGTATCTTCTTTCGTGGCAGTCAACATACCTTCCCAACTGAGATATTCGAGAGAATCAACCCCAATTTGCTCACCAATTTCTGCAACAGATTTAGTGGCTGCAATCAAATGATCTTGGGTATCTGTGTCGATGCCGTAGAAACAGGGGTGCGTGACAGGCGGCGACGAAATTCTCATATGCACCTCGAGCGCACCCGCATCTCGCAACGCTTTGACAATTTTGCGACTGGTGGTTCCGCGAACGATGGAATCGTCCACAATGACCACGCGCTTTCCGGCAAGAACGTCCTTGAGCGGGTTGAGCTTCATCCGAATTCCCGCTTCTCGCATTCCTTGGGTCGGCTGAATGAAGGTGCGCCCAACATAGCGATTCTTGATTAACCCTTCGGCATAAGGAATTCCTGATTCTTGAGAGAACCCGATCGCGGCAGGAATGCCAGAATCGGGAACCGCAATCACAATATCGGCTTCAACAAAAGACTCTTGAGCGAGCTGCCGCCCAATGCGTAGTCGATAGCTGTACAAACTTTCCTCATGCATAACGCTATCGGGACGCGCAAAGTAAATCATCTCAAAAATGCAAAGCTTGCGTTCGGCTTTCTCCGCCCACTGAACCGACGTTAAGCCGTCGGCTGTAATCCACACGAGTTCTCCGGGCTGAACGTCGCGTACATAGTCTGCGCCGATGATGTCGAGTCCGCAAGTTTCGGAGGCTAAGGCATAGCGATCGGGGGACTCCGGATCGTCTTTGGGTAATGTGCCTAGCACTAAGGGACGAATGCCATTGCGATCGCGGGTTGCCAAGATGCCGTCGGGCGTTCCAATCACCAAACTAAATGCGCCACTACAGCGTTTGAAGGCGCTTGTTGCTGCCTCGACCCAATCTTTGCCGTCGTTGACTTCATCGCCTAGCGCGAGGGCAATCATTTCAGAATCGGTGGTGGTGATAAAGTCATGATCGCGTTCAGAGAGTTCTTCCCGCAGTTGGGCGGTGTTGACTAGGTTTCCGTTGTGAGCGAGGGCGAGTGACCCTAGACGGGTCGGTACGATCGCGGGTTGAGCGTTGACAACTCGGCTTGATCCGGTGGTGGAATAGCGGGTATGTCCTACAGCTAACGAGCCAGGCAGCTTTCCTAAAATGGTTTCGTTGAAGACTTGCGACACTAAGCCCATGTCTTTGTGCAAACTCACCTGATTGCCATCGAATGCGGCGATTCCTGCTGATTCTTGACCTCGATGCTGCAAGGCATACAAGCCGAAATAGGCGAGGGTGGCGACCTGTTCTCCGGGTGAGTAGACGCCGAAGACGCCACACGCTTCTTCGGGTTTATCAGAGGCGGCTAGCGTGTCAATCTCTGAGTCGCTGGACTGGCAAGACTGGTCGGAGAAAGAATCATTCGGCAGCATAGGTTAGGCTCAGCTTAGGATGAGACGATGAGTTTGGGACCGGAAGAGGCACAGGAATGTAAAGGCAACCTTAACATTCTCTTAAATATCGCACAGATCGCGGGGAGAACTGGAGGAACGGGATGAATGATAGGAATTATGAACTGCACCGATAAGAGAAAATGATGAATGCTTCCGTTAGAGGCTTCTGTAGAGTTGTCTGCCACGCTGGTGGTGATAGAGATGCTGTTTTAGAAGGGCTTACCCGAATGAAGCATTGCCAGAGGCTGTTCTAATTAGGTTCAGGACTAGAGGGTGAGTCGGCGTTCGATCGCAGTTGACCAGGTAGTGTGCATGAGTGCGATCGTAGCGTTTATCAAAACAGATGCGTCCCCCGAAAGTATCCGAAGAGAATGATCGGATGTCCCAACTTGACCTAATTTTTGCCAATGACCAGGAAGTTGAGTTTGGAGGTAGGATTCCCATTCTGCAACTGCTTCAGGCTGGACAGAAACGATGATTCTAGCGCCCCCTTCGGCAAATAAACTGTGATCAATTCGGGTTGAAAAAGATGGAAGGTTAATGGTTGCGCCGCGATCGCCGCTGATGCAGGATTCGGCTAGCGCGATCGCGAGTCCGCCTTCAGCACAATCATGGGCAGAGTTAACCCAACCTTTACCAATGCCGTCTCGGCAAGCGGCTTGCACGCGCCGTTCAAGATCAAAATTGACGACGGGGGGCTGCCCTGCGATCGTGTTGTGGAGGACGGCGAGATATTCAGATGCGCCCAAGGTCAGCGAGGGAGAATCGTCGTCGAATCCGATGCCAAGCAAGTAGATGGCGTCGCCATCGTTCTTCCAGCCTTGTCCAACAATTCGAGTTAGATCAGGAATGAAGCCGACCATGCCGACAACGGGGGTCGGATAAATCGGCTGGGGGTTGCCGTTGGAATCTAGCGTCTCGTTGTAGAGGGAAACGTTGCCTCCGGTGACAGGAGTGGCGAATTCGGTACAGGCTTCCGAGAGTCCACGACAGGCTTCAGAGAGTTGCCAATAGCCAATCGGCTTTTCTGGACTGCCAAAGTTGAGGTTGTCGGTCACAGCGATCGGGTCTGCGCCGACACAACTGAGGTTGCGAGCGGCTTCGGCGACGGCGGCTTTGGCTCCTTCGTAAGGATTGAGGTAGACGTAGCGGGAATTGCAGTCGGTGGTGGCAGCGACGGCTTTGGTGATCGATGAAGCGGCTGGAGTGATGGATGAAGAGGTCGCGTCGGCGAGGGGGCGAATGCGAACGATCGCGGCGTCGGCTCCACCGGGGAGCATGATGGTGTTGTTTTGGACTTGATGATCGTATTGGCGGTAGATCCAGCGTTTGGAGGCGATCGTGGGAGAGTCAAGCAACTGGTTTAAAACGTCAGTCCAGCTTAACGTTTGTCCGTTGATGCTGATTCCAGACGGATCGGCGGCGGGGAGCTGGTCGGGTGTCCAGTTCCAAGCGTCACGGGCGTAAGCGGGAGGTTCGGCGATCAGTTCGCGATGATAGATGGGCGTGTTGTCGGCAAGAGCCGTGGCGGGAATTTCAGCCGCGATCGCGCCTTGAAATAGAATTCTGACGATCGGTTCTTCGATGACCGTTCCGGCAACGACGGCGTGCAGTTCCCATTTGTGGAAAATGTCGATTAATTCTTGTTCGCGCCCTTTTTGAGCGACAAACAACATGCGCTCCTGCGATTCGGACAATAAATATTCGTAGGGAACCATGCCCGTTTCGCGAGCCGGGATTAGATCTAAGTCAAGCTCGATGCCGACGCCGCCTTTTGCGGCCATTTCGGAGGTAGAGCAGGTAATGCCTGCTGCGCCCATGTCTTGTGCTGCCACAACCGCGCCTGTTTTAAAGGCTTCTAAGCAGGCTTCGACGAGAGACTTCTCTAAAAAGGGGTCGCCCACCTGTACGGCAGGGCGATCGTCCATTGATTCGTCGGAAAGTTCGGCACTGGCAAAACTTGCGCCGCCCATGCCATCGCGTCCGGTGGTTGATCCGACATACAGCACGGGGTTGCCGATGCCTTTCGCGCCTGATTTGACAATCTCGGTGGTTTCCATTAAGCCAAGCGCCATCGCATTGACGAGCGGATTGCCTGAATAGGCGGGATCGAAGTACACTTCTCCCCCAACCGTGGGAACGCCGATGCAATTGCCGTAGTGTGAAATGCCAGCGACGACGCCTGTAAAGATGCGGCGAGTGCGGGCGTCTTCTAAGTTGCCAAATCGGAGGGAATTTAAGATGGCGATCGGGCGAGCGCCCATGGTGAAGATATCGCGTAAGATGCCACCGACTCCGGTTGCTGCTCCTTGGAAGGGTTCGACGGCAGATGGGTGATTGTGCGACTCGATCTTAAAGGCAAGTCTCATGCCGTCACCGAGATCGATGACGCCTGCGTTCTCACCAGGCCCCACTAAAATGCGATCGCCCTCAGTCGGAAACTGTTTCAACAGGGGACGGGAGTTTTTGTAGCAGCAATGTTCTGACCACATCACTCCAAACATGCCAAGCTCGGCTTTATTGGGGTGACGCCCCAAGCGCCGCACAATCTCGTCGTATTCGTCGGGCTTAATGCCCTCTGATGCAATCTCTTGTGCGCTAAACGGAGCGGCGGCAATCTCTGTCATAGACCCTTGCATGGATGGAACAGGTTCTTATTCTATCGGTAGGGTGGGACGGATGGGGAAGGAGATTGGAGGGATGAGAGGCAACTTTGCAAGGATTGAAGCGGAGGAAGCAAGACTTGTGTTTGGAGTGCCACCCTTCCTGTTTCAAATCGGATCGTTCCTGTTTCAAATCGGAATAGTTCTGTTTTGAATAGGAATGGTGGCTATACCAACCTAAAGCAACGCACTTAAACAGGAAAAGTTTCGATCTCGAACCCAATCATTCTAAGTTTGGGAGCCAAATCTTCTGCTTTTACCTCAAACCATTCTTCTCAAATGCGCGATCGCCGAGGTAAATGAGTCAGAGAACCATTAAATCCTCTCTCAAAGCTCTGACAGGATATGTCGGCTGATAGACGGGATGGCTCTCTAGGAGGCTTTAGCCTAAAGAGCGTAGAGCAAGACAGAACAAGAGGTCAACATGACTGAAGAATCCCGTCCACCTATCCAATTAGCGGTTCATGAATCGGCTGATCCGAGTGAAATTAGTGCTAATCCGGAGGCAGAAGCCTCTGGAGAGCTAACCGATCGCAATGACTCGGTTCATGACGATGAAAATGTCGATGTTCCGACTCCAAGTGTGCTTGATACTTCTGAGAGTAGGACTCTTGGAGATGACCAAATCAGCATCGTAAACCGGAGCGCCGGGTAAGATACACCGTTTCTGTCTTTTCAAAACAAGCGCTAGAAAGTGAACGCCGAGTGTGGTACTCCAGGTTTGCAATCGATTAGATGTGGCTTTCTCCTAGAGCGGAAAATACTGAATCTGACCCTCTAATTCTCCTTCTGAACTGCAATCGACAACGATCAGCACATCGTCTATCACCTGTCCGACTTGTGCCGATGTACTCACTTCAATCACACCGGGCATCGGCAAACCTTGTTCTACTCGGTCGTAGGCGAAGCGGGTAATTGTAGCAACATCATGAGTCAGTAAAACCCTACCTTCCTGGGCTGCCCATGCCAAAATTGTCGGATCATCCTCGCCCGACAGCCCAACGTCCTGAACTCGAACAATATCGATACTAGATCTACGGCGTAGCAGACCTCTCACGATAGTATTGTCAAAGTTTTCGTCAGCAAGCAGCTTCACTAGGTTTCCTGTTGAGCTTTACGGACTAGCAATCTATCACGTAGTCCTTGCGGGTCAAACCTTGCCTCGTTCATCTTGCGAACTTCTTGAGCTTGTTGCTGTCGTTGCTGTAGGTACGCTTCAACTTCTTGTGGGTGGTTCAGGTAAAAGGCAATCACAGAATACACATCAGCAAGATTAAGCGATGGATAGCGATAGACAATTTCCTCTGCGGTTGCTCCCTGTTGAAAGACCGCAACGACCGTGTCTAGCGTTACACGAGTTTTGCCTACCCGAAGTACGCCGTCAGCCGTAAATTCTAGGGGTACAGGTTCAGCCGCGATCGCTAATGTCATAATTCATACCAGAGCAGTTGTTTCTAATAGTAACAAACCCTAGTATGACTCTCAGCATGGCTCTTGGTAGGGCTCTTGGCACTGTGCAAAGCCCTCGTTTCCAATCTTGAGAGTGCTACCTTTCAACTAAAACAGGACTGTTTATAGTCGAAATAGAAACGTTCCTACTTAAAATAGGAACCGTTCTACTTAAAACAGGAATCGTCCTATCTGAAGCTGCATTATTTCTGTCCGAAATAGAAATGGCGCTACCTGAAACAGGATTACTTCTATTGAATCGAGGAATGCTGCCCAGAAAAATGAGAATCGTCCTGTGGAGTCAGTATACTTTCATCGCAATCTCCCCACGATCGCTGCAAAAATCTTCTCAAACGTCTCTCTTGCTCTCACCAACTCCTCTACATTCCAGTCAGGTGGCTGCGGTTGATCCAACTGCGACCCCTTGAGATACACCGGATACCGGACTTCAATCTGAAGCGCTTCTACATCAGGCAGTTGTCCGTAGTGTTTGGTGATGAATCCACCGTTAAACACCTTATTTTTCACCACGCGATACCACTGCCGATTAAACGCCCGCGCCACTGCATCGATCATGTCCTCCGAACAGGTTTCTCCATTGCGATTTCCTAGACAAATATCATCGGTAATTAGCCCCAGAAAGCTGTGTAGATCCAAAAAATAGACCCGTCCAAAGCGATCGCGCGTCCCTTCTAAAAGCGCGTTCAGCTTGGCATGATACGGATCGTAAAATTCCTCAATTCGCCGCTCAATCTCCGCTTGAGTTGGCAAAACTCGATAAATCGGTTGCCCAAATGCGGTTGTTTCAGGAATTACCGATGTCCAGAAACTGCCAAATTCAGGCTTTTTTACCGCTCGGTTAAGATCCACAACATAGCGGCTGTGCGTGGCCTGCATCACTGTGATTCCTAGCTGCGGCAAAAATTGGTAGAGATGGTCAAGATGCCAATCGCTATTCGGCAGTGCCTTTAAATGCTCCGGCGTCATCGTCGCCGCGATCGCATCTGGCACAAATAGCCCACTATGCGGCAGATTTGCCACAATTGGCACTGCCTCAACCGTAGGCAACGAAAGTTTAAATAGCTCCATTCTGTTATACGTGTTGATTGATCCAATCGCGCAACACAATCAACGCTTGCGCCAGCCCGATCGCGTCACTTTGTTCGAGAAACTCCAGCACTTGCGCCCCAGGCAAGAACGGAAACAAACCACTATTCGTCGATTCGACATATCGATCCCCTTGCGATCGATAGATCTGCAACGATCCTTTTAGAACGTCATCTCCAACCGTCGTAGTGTAGCGCCAAATTTCAGGAACCCCCATTGCTCCATACAGACTCAACCGATCTAACGAGCCACTAGATACCGCCACATCGACAACTAACTCAGGCGGAGCCACTCGCTCTAGATCTAATTCAGCTCGCTTTTCGATCGCGATCGAACTGCCCACTGAATAACACCCCTCCGGCTGAATCGCCCGTCCCAAGTCGGCCCGTTTGAGCAAAAGCGACCCATTACAATACAGAGGTATGTCTGCTTCTTCAGCTACAACCAGAAGCAACGTCTCGATTAAGCGATTGCAGCGGTCATGCTCTTCTAATGGCGTCATCATTTCCAGCTTGTCGCGATCGTAAGTCAGTCTTGCTGTTCGAGACGTGCCCAATTCACCTAGTAACGTCTCAAACTGTTGCCAACTCACCCCTGGCAGCATCACTCGCCTCTCAGAAGGGGAAGGATTCTTTGCCATAAAACACCCCCAGCTCCAAAATCTTTATCCTACTGCCTTCTCAAAGCATCTCCGAGTGCCCTATTCAGCACCTTAAAATGAGATCTCTTTCAGAAGACCCGCAGAACCGGATATTCTACTTCTTACGGAACATAGTCACTTAAAATGCACTTCTCAAAAATTCTCATTGCAAATCGGGGAGAAATCGCCCTACGCATCATCCGCACCTGTGAAGAAATGGGCATTGCAACGGTGGCAGTGCATTCCACCATCGATCGCAACTCGCTCCACGTTCAGCTTGCCGACGAAGCGGTCTGCATTGGCGACCCTCCCAGCAGCAAAAGCTACCTCAACATCCCTAACATCATTGCTGCTGCTCTGACCCGCAACGCTACCGCCATTCACCCCGGCTACGGCTTTTTAGCCGAGAACGCCCGATTTGCTGAGATCTGCGCCGATCACAAAATCTCCTTTATCGGCCCCTCTCCCGACTCCATTCGCTCCATGGGAGACAAATCTACGGCCAAGAAAACGATGCAGCGCGTTGGCGTGCCCACGGTTCCCGGCAGTAAAGGGTTGGTTCAGAACGAAGAAGAGGCGCGTGCGATCGCCCAAGCGATCGGCTACCCCGTAATCATCAAAGCCACCGCTGGCGGAGGCGGACGAGGAATGCGCCTCGTCACAGCGGATGAGGAATTAGGCAAACTCTTTGCCGCCGCCCAAGGAGAAGCCGAAGCCGCCTTTGGAAACTCTGGTGTCTATGTCGAAAAGTTCGTGCAAAATCCTCGACACATCGAGTTTCAAATTCTGGCAGACAGCCAGGGCAATGTGATTCACCTCGGCGAACGTGAATGCTCGATTCAACGGCGACATCAAAAGCTGCTCGAAGAAGCACCAAGCTCTGCTCTCACGCCAGAGTTGCGAGAAAAAATGGGAACCGCCGCCGTGCTTGCTGCAAAATCGATCAACTATGTTGGAGCGGGCACAGTTGAATTTCTGCTCGACCAGTCCGGCGACTTCTATTTCATGGAAATGAATACTCGTATCCAGGTCGAACACCCCGTCACCGAAATGATTACCGGAATCGACCTGATCGCCGAGCAAATTCGGATTGCTCAAGGCGAACCTCTGCGTCTGACCCAAGACCAAGTTCAACTCAGCGGACATGCGATCGAGTGCCGCATCAACGCCGAAGACCCCGATCACAACTTCCGCCCCAGTCCGGGCAAAATCACCGGCTATCTTCCCCCCAGTGGTCCCGGTGTCAGAATGGATTCTCACGTTTACACCGACTACGAAATCCCGCCTTATTATGACTCTCTAATTGGAAAACTAATTGTTTGGAACCGCGATCGCCCCTCTGCCATCCGTCGCATGAAGCGTGCCCTGCGAGAATGCGCCGTCACTGGCCTCCCCACCACCATCAATTTTCACCAACGCATTCTCGAAACTAAAGAATTCCAACGCGGCGAAATCTACACCAACTTCGTTGACAAAGTCATGATGCCAAAAAAATAAACCTTCCCAAATTTAGCTAGATCTCAGAATCACCCCAATCTCGAATCTCCCACCCGTATTTCGTTTGCAGGGGGTTTGGGGGCAAGCCCCCAAGGATCGGAACCCGAAGTCTAGGCAGAAACAGAACACCGCCCGCCTACACCTCCCCTCCAGAATCACCAGCTCGCTAATGGAACGCCATTGTAATTAGCCCTTGCTGACCCAGCAATAGTTCTCTCACCAAACTAAAAATCCCCACCCAAAGAATCGGCGTAATATCCACCCCACCCAACGGTGGAACAATTTTGCGCGACGGTGCTAAAAAAGGCTCCGTCGGAACCGCCACCAGATTGAAAGGAAACCTCTTCAAATCCACCTGCGGATACCACGTCAACACAATCCGAAAAATAAAGAGAAACGTCATCAAGCCAAGCAGAATGCTAAATGACCAAGCCGCAACTGTAGAAACTGTCATAACCTGTAGCGCCTAAATGTTTAAGCTTTGTAACTCTTTCTCATTCTATCGAGAATCAGTCAACCTCACCAAACCCCTTTACACTGACACTCTTCTAACTCCACCGCCCCAGCGCTCCTCTCCATCCCTGATCTTGATCTATACAACGTTGTGACAAACCATTAAAATTATTAGCACTTGGTTGTTGTCTTCAAAGGATAGTAAAGTCCATGACTCCTTCTTTAATGAACTTTTTGCTCAGCCTCCTCGCGGGTCTACTGATTGTTGTCGTTCCGGCAACCGTTTTTCTCGTCGTCATCAGTCAAGCTGATAAAGTTCAACGCGGCTCATAACCGTTCGCGAATAGCTGCCAACGTATTAAAATTTCTCTCAAGCTGAAATCACAGCGATAATTAAGCTCAGCCTCAGTTTCCGTCGAGACATTGCTACTTGTAGCCATTCTCTTCACCGACTGAGGTTTTTGCTTGCAGTTTGGTGGTGCTTTGAATCGTTAGCCGCTAACATAGGTCTTATCTAGGAGAAGCGATCGCATGAGTATTTTTGATATTGGTTTAGCGAGTAGTTCCCACCTATACTTGGCGCAAGTTGCCTTTCAGTTCAATCTCGCCAGCGTGACGGGAATTGTCCTCGCCGTTGGCGGCGCAGCGCTCTATGCCGTGCGATCGGTGCGCCCGCAACTGTCTAGAGACCACGACATCTTCTTCTCGGCGGTTGGTCTGCTCTGCGGCTTAATTCTTATCTTCTACGGCTGGCGCTTTGACCCGATCATGCAATTCGGTCAAGTGTTGCTCAGCGGCTCCGCTATTTTCTTCGTGGTAGAGAATTTGCGTCTACGCCAAGTCTCTACCGAGCAAGCCAAACGCACCGCCCCGATTGTCGATAACGAGCGTCCGGTCAGTCGCACATATCAAGCCGAATTTGACGATCGCGAGATGTTTGACGAACGGGCTGAGCGGAGAATTCGCAGCAGTCGAGACGTGCGATCGCGCGATGACTACGAAGAGCGTCCGACCCGTCGCCCGACCTCCCGCAACGAACCCCGCCTCGCACCTGCTGAGCGTCGCCCGACCCGCCGTTCTGCTGACGATCCACTCGTGGATGATGTCAACGATACATCAGGTGGTTGGGGCAGTGGTTCTCGCAGTCGCACTACTCCCTCTCGATCTCCGAATCGCTCTGCCCGTCCTAAGCGTCGCCCCTCTGAGAACGTCAACCGACCTAGCAGAGATGATGCCAACTATGTAGACTACCGACCCATTGATCCCAACGACAACGAGCGGGACAACTGGAGCGAGTAAATCAGCAAAACTTAAATTGGGTTTGGGAGCGTACAGTATTAGTGCGCTCCTAATTTTTTGAGCCAAATTTTCAATCCGTCGGTTGAATGGTAATGAGGCTACATTTTTTTGCAATAGGATGGCTATTGTGCGTTTTGGCTGCCTGTAGCCCGGTTGAAACCGTGCTGGGCGGATCTTCGCTCAATAGCCGCTACAACGATGAGCAGCCGTCGCTTAGCGGTGATGGTCGCCTGATGGCGTTTGTTTCTGATCGCCAAGGAGGACGGAACATTCTGGTATATAACCTAGAGGAACGACGGTTTATCGACCTGCCACGCTTAAACCGACGCAATGCGATCGCCGAAAGTCCCAGCCTCAGCTATACGGGTCGTTATTTAGTCTATTTGTCGAGCGATCGCGGCATCCCCGAACTTCGCCTCTACGATCGCGCGGTCGGGCAATCTCAATCGTTGTTATCGCTGTATCAAGGCTGGGTGCGACACCCAAACATCAGTCCCGACGGGCGATATGTCACCTTTGAGAGTAGCAGTCGCGGACAGTGGGACATTGAAGTGTTTGACCGGGGGGCAGGAATCGAGTTAGATATTCCGAATGGGCGTCCTGTCGTGTCACCGAGTCCTTAGTTGAAGTTTATTTTGGTGAACCGTTCTACTGTTGTCATTGCAGCTATCACGACTCTACTTAGCGGATGTAGGGGAAGTCACCTGATTGGATTTCCGTTTGATCCCGTTGGCGGACGCAGCTTGAACAGCGCCTTTGCCGAGCTCAACCCGCGCATTTCCAGACAATTCATTGTGTTCGCCTCCGATCGGCGCGGCAATCAAGATATTTATCTTTACGATACGATCGCTCAACGCCTGATCGATCTACCCGGACTGAACGCCTTCGACACCGTTGAGTCAAACCCCTCGGTTACAGAAGATGGTCGATATATCGTATTTGAAGGGAGCCGTCAGGGAAGATCTGGAATTTATCTCTACGATCGCGAGTATCGTCAACTGAGAAACTTAACCGAGAGCCTGCGCGCCGAAGTCCGAAACCCGGTAATTAGCGCTGATGGACGCGCGATCGCGTTCGAGTCAAACGCTAGAGGTCAGTGGGATTTGCTGGTTTACAACCGAGCCGGACAGCCCCTACCCGGAATTCAGACTGACCCCCAATGAAAACCGCTAAAAGCCCAGCCACGTAAAGAAGTCCTGACGGGTGACAAACTGGAGAATCAGCAGTGCGACAAATCCGATCATGGCAAATCGACCATTAATTTGTTCAGCATAAGCCGTCCAACCAAAGCCAGGCTCGGGCGAATTGTCTGATTTCAAGTCAGTATCTGGAGTGGAATCAGGGTTCATAACTTTGACGTTGCCTTAAATGCTTGTACAGATTCGATCAGCGATCGCACTTGTTTTTGACCTTCGGACGGCTCAAACTTGCCCGGAAACTTGCCGCGAGCAATCATTCGTAGTCCGAGTGGCGCAAGACTCGCCAAGCCTTCGAGGTCCTTGAACAAATTGCCTACCACCCTTAGCCCAAACTGTCGCTCATCAATCCAGCCGCCTTGCTTGACAAGCTCGATTAGCGTCCTCCGGTGGCGAATTGAACGGGTGACTTGCCTGTCTTTGCGCTCTAGAATGTCCTGCTTAATTTTGCTAATTTGGTCCATTGGCGCGACATCCATTGGGCACACCGAATTGCAGTAATAGCAACGAGTACAGCCCCATACGCCGTCGGTGGACTGGTTATATTTTTCTAACCGCTCGTCTGTTGCGAGATCGCGATTATCTGCCACCATTCGGTAAGCTTTTGCCAACGCATGAGGACCCACAAAATTGGGATTGACTTCACGGGCATTGCATTCTGAGTAGCACGCCCCGCACATAATGCAATTTCCGGTCTGATTGAGTTTGGCGCGATCCTCGGGCGATTGCAAAAATTCTCGTTCTGGAATTTGTCGAGATGCGGTGCTGACATAAGGATCAATCGCTTTCAGCGTGCCCCAAAAGTCTTTCATGTCGACCACGAGATCTTTGATCACGGGCATATTACCGAGGGGCGCAATCGTGATTTCGGGAACGGCTGACTCGGCTGCAAATCGAGCCACTTCACCCCCCACGTTTTCCTTGCAGGCTAACGCAGAGCGTCCGTTGATTCGCATTGCGCAACTTCCACAAATAGTATTGCGGCAATTTTTGCGATACGCGAGCGTTCCGTCTTGCTCCCACTTAATCTGATTGAGACAGTCGAGAATTGTGTTTCCTGGCTCAATGTCGAGCATGTAGGACTGAACCTGCGGCGCACTCCCCTGCTCCTGACGAACAATCTTAAAGACAACTTGCATTCTGATAACCGCACTTCTGAACTTCAGAGGGTCAACGTATGGACAACAACGATGCGGAATCAAAGCATTGTTTGACGGAAATTAAATCTAAAAGAGATTCACCCGGGTCAACAAAGACACTTATCAATCTATTGACCGCCATCTCGTTAGCTCGGCTTCCACATAACTTTAGTGTATCATCACCATTCACAATGAAACGGTGGCTCAATGCTCCTTTAACTAAATAGATTGAACGTCAATAAATCTGTGATGCTGAGCCACTAAGATGAATGATTCAGACGGTCTAAGCTTTAACAACCAGCTTACTTAGTAAGAGTTATTGAAGCACCGTTCCAAGATAAAGGCACCTTAAATTTCTTCTAAAACCGCCGATCTCACTGTTTTGATTGCTTGAAAATTCCATTTTGCGCGAATTGCCCATGTTTCCAGAGCAAAACACCGCATTAAACCAATTGTTACAGAGATTTTTACGCAATAAGTCTTTTGCTTTTTTGCTAATAACCTTGTGCTCGAACCCGCTAATTTGTAGATTTCGGTTGGGAAATTAAATCAGATTTTCGAGAATACTAAGTGCTCGTACATGATTGCAAACCTAAATTAAAATTAATACTAAAGGAATTTATTCAAAAGCCCTATTCAAATAGAATCGTTTAGAGATATATTCTATAAAGTCAAACATTTAGAGTTGACGCTAATTACCATTTCAGAAATCGCAAGGACATTCTGTAGCAGATGACTGAACCTGCAACCACTCCTTTAACGGGGAAGGCATTACTTCAAAAGGTCAAAGAACTGTCGCACTTGCCGCGTCGGGAAACTGCGAAGCGTTGTGGCTATTACACCACTACCAAAAATGATCAGACTCGCGTTAACTTGACTGACTTTTATGATGCATTGTTAGTCGCGAGAGGGGTTCCTCTGGGCTCGGAAAGTTCAAAAGACGGGCGCGGACGAGAACCGACCTATCGGGTTAGTGTGCATCAGAATGGTCAAATTGTGATTGGAGCCGCCTACACGAAAGCAATGGGCTTAAAGCCAGGAGATGAGTTTGAAATTAAGCTTGGTTACAAGCATATTCATCTCATTCAGCTTGATGCCGATAAGAGTGATAGAAATGGCGATAATGAAGAGGAGGAATAAAAATTCTTCCGTTGTTTATTGACACTAGCAGGTCATCATTTGTCTTCTGATTTTTTATCGTTGCCCTTTTTTAGCCGCGTTGGTCTGTTCCTGACAGAATTACCAACGGGGTTAGAGATAGGGTTCTTTTTTTTAGTTTGGGGATTGCTCTGGCTACCAATTGCCGTTCTACTGGCGATCGCACTCAAATGGCATCCTTCCAAACGGCTAGAAATCCGTCAAAAGCTCCCGCTGGTTGCCTCGCTCTATGTCTTTGCTCCTTTTGTTTTGTGGAGTTTTGCGCGACTACAAGGGCTTCCATTTGCGGCGTTTGGCTGGCACTGGGATAGCCACACTTTAAACTCTTTTGCTTTAGGACTTGGAATTGGCGCGATCGGGCTACTTCTCTTATTTGGGCTACAAACGTTGCTCGGTTGGGTAACTTGGAAGGGGCAATGGCGGTCAGTTGCCACCGCGATCGCCACGTCGCTGCTGATTGGTGTGGCGATCGCGGGTATCGAAGAACTGGTGTTTCGTGGCTTTGTGTTTGGTCAACTGCTGCAAGAGTATGACTTTTGGACAGGCGCGATCGCGTCGAGCATTATTTTTGCCATTCTCCACCTAGTTTGGGAAGGTACAGAAAACATTCCTCAACTGCCAGGCCTCTCGCTGATGGGCGTTGTGCTGTGTCTTGCGGTTTCTTTTAGGTCAGGACAGCCAGAATTAGGACTTGCTTGGGGCTTACACGCGGGCTGGATTTGGGCAATGGCAAGTTTAGACGCTGCTGTGGACTATACCCAAAGCGCTCCAGATTGGTTAACCGGGCTAGATAACAAACCGCTTGCCGGATTTATGGGATTAGGATTTTTGCTGGCAACGGCAGGAATTGTTCTCGCGCTCTAGGGCCGGGTGAGTGTAATTAGTGTGACGGGATTCAGTGGGGTAAACCGAGTGAGAGCAGCTATTGGCGTTGATCGTGCAATCTGAACCTGCAACAAACGGTAATTCCAAGCTGAAGATTTGAGGGATGTCATCGCTTGAGTTAAATGTTCTAGCGTCGCTAAGGCTAAAACAATCACTCCTTCTTCGGCTAATTGAGCCATACAGGCCTTGAGAATGTCTTCTAGGTTGCCTCCGCTGCCACCAATAAAAACGCGATCGGGCGGTGGCAATTCTTCCAATACTTGGGGTGCAGCCCCGTGAATTGGTTGAATGTTGTTTACCCCGAATCGATCGGCATTTTTTTGAATGAGCGTGACGCCCGCTGCTGTTTTCTCGATCGCAAAAATTTGAGATGCAGGACAAAGCCGTGCGATCTCGATCGCGACTGAGCCGGTTCCAGCACCAATATCCCAAACAATTTGATCCGATTGCAGGGCGAGTTCTGCGATCGCTAAAACCCGAATTTCTCGCTTAGTCATCAATCCCGGACGATCGCTAAAACTCAAGAAACTCTGATCGGGCAATCCGAATAAGGGGAGTGCTTGTAATACCGCTTCATTCCTGTTTTGTCGGTTCAAAATCACAACGTTCAATGCTGCAAACGTTTGATGTTGAAGCTCCCGAAAATCTTGAACCTCTAAAATTTGTTCATTAGAGCCGCCTAAGTTTTCGCACACCCAAACTCGATACGTGCTAGGTAGATCGAGAGAGAGCAACAGAGACGCGATCGCGCTGGGACTGTTGCTCGCATCCGTCAAGACCGCAATAGTCTCTACTCCTTGGCTCAGCGCTCCAATCAGTTCGTCGAGCGATCGCCCATGGGCGCTAATGATTCGCGCATCGTGCCACGACAACTTGACGCGGCTAAACGCAAGCTGCACTGAACTGAGATGCGGATGAAACGTCAGTTGTTCCGGCGGAAACGCTTCGAGTAACAGCCGACCGAATCCAAAAAAGAGCGGATCACCAGACGTGAGAATGACAATGCAGGAAACGGGAGGATGTTGCTTGATTTGAGCGATTGCGGTATTGAAATTGCTTAAACGGATGCGATCGCCCACATGATTGGGGAAGTAACTGAGATGGCGATCGCTGCCGACCAACACATCTGCCGTTTCAGCAAGATGCTTGACTGATGCGCTCAGTCCTGCCGCGCCATCTAGCCCAATGCCAACTACATGAATTGGCGGCGGAGCCAACTCGCTCGTCATTTCTCGTCCCATGCCATTACGATCAAGGCATTTAGAATCGCGGCGGCGACAGGAGATCCCCCCTTTCGTCCGTCTACTCGAATTTGAGGAACGGGTGTTCGAGACAGCATCATTTTTGATTCGACAACCGAAATAAAGCCAACAGGCGCACCAATCACTAAAGCAGGGCTGATGGATGTTTCCATAACGCGCTGGCACAAGGCTAGAAGTGCCGTTGGAGCGTTGCCAATCACATAGATAGCTTCTGGGTACTGTTTTAGACAGCGTAGCACTCCAGTTTCGGTTCGCGTTTTGCCAGGCAGTGCTTCTGTTGCTTGTTCAACGGCACTAATCAACGAATTTTTGAATGTCTGCTGCACCAAATTCACGCTGCCCTGACGCACCATACTGACATCAGTAATGATGGGAATCCCTTGCTGCAACGCAGCCATCCCCGACTCGATCGCGCCCTCGCTGAACTGAACTAGGTGTTTGAACTCAAAATCGGCGGTGCTGTGAATAATGCGCCGCACGATCGCATACTCCGCAGGCGCAAAGCTATGCTCACCAATTTCTTGATCGATGACCGCAAAGCTTTGCTGCATGATGGGGTGAACGGGCAACGTCATACTCAAGAACCCTAAAACTGGAACGTCGCCCAGTCGGGTTCGCGGTAATAGGTCGCCATATCATCGAACTTGCGAACTTCAGCACGATGAACCCAGAAATCATAGGAACTGCCGATCCACGGTTGATTCAACTGATCCAAGGTCTGGACTAACGCTTCTCGGTCTAAATCCGGTTTGAGTTCACCAAAGTAGCCCAGCGTGATGTGCGGGGTGAAGTAGTACTGCTGCTCAATTCCCACCTCAATCAAATCTGGATTTTGATAAATCGCCCGCCGTAACCGAATGGCTCGATTGTAAGCATCTTCATCCGTTGGGGCCAAACAAACCGCGATCGATCGCGTCATTACCATTAGCCCCAGCACCTGAAACCGGAGCGGTGCATTTTGGGACATTGACTCACACTGACGGAAACTATTCGCCACGCGATCGCGCAATCGCTGATCAAACCCTGAGGTTTCACAGGCATGGCGGTAAGCACTATCCCAAATCAGGTCTGCCAGCGTCAGATGAAAACTTTCTGGCGGCACGAGCGCCAAAAAATCGACTCCCAATTGCTGCTGAATCTGTGCTTGATAAGCTTGAAGGTAATCATATAGGGCGGCATTCTTGTGATCGTCCGCGCCCACTGGCGTGATGACAGCGAATCCCGGAAACGGCATCGCCTGCCAACCTTGCTCTGAGCGTTGGAACTTTGGGGATTCCTGAATGTGCTGCACCTGTGACGCGTGGGTTTCTGGAAGCGTCAGCCGCATAACTCGGTTCAGGTAAGTCTGATAATTTTCGTCCAACTCGATCGCCTCGTCGCTTAACTCGATAAAGTAGAAATCCATCCTTAATCTAGCCGTAAATGAACCCTTCACTCTGCGTAAATAGCGACAACAAGGAGTGAATTCTCCTAAAACAGGGATCAGGCTTAAATAAACTTAAAAAAATCTGAAAATCTAACTACAAGGGAATATGCCAATTTACCTATATTGGGGTGACGATAGATATGCGCTGTCGAAAGCGGTTAAAACGTTGCAGCAAAAAACTCTTGATCCAGCTTGGGAGAGTTTCAACTTTGACAAAATTTCTTCTGAGCCATCAGATGCGGTAATGCAAGCCCTCAACCAAGCAATGACTCCCCCTTTTGGAACGGGTAATCGCTTGGTGTGGTTGGTCGATACAACCCTGACGCAGCGCTGCTCAGAAGAGTTACTGAGGGAACTTGAACGGACGCTGCCTTCGATTCCCGAAACAACAACGTTGCTTTTAACAAGTGCTGGCAAACCTGATGGACGCTTAAAATCGACCAAGCTGTTGCAAAAGCACGCTCAAATTCAAGAGTTTTCCCCAATTCCACCGTGGAAAACTGACCTTCTAGCGCGGCAAGTTCAGCAAGTTGCCCAGGAAATCGGCGTTAAACTCACAACGAGTGCCGTGGAATATTTGGTAGAAGCGGTAGGCAACAACACACAACAACTTCATAGTGAACTTGAGAAACTTCGGGTGTTCACGGGAGAATCGAGTCAAGCTCTAAACGCAGACGCGATCGCGCCTCTGATCACAGCAACCGCCCAAAATAGCCTTAAACTCGTTGCTGCTATTCGTCAGGGTAAAACAGCTCAGGCTCTGGAACTCGTCGCCGACTTAGTTCGTCAAAACGAACCTGCTCTCAAAATCGTGAGTACTTTAGTTGGACAGTTTCGCCTCCGGTTATGGATCAAACTGATGCAGGAATCGGGAGAAGACGAATCTGCGATCGCAAAAGCGGCTGAGCTAAATAATCCGAGGCAACTTTATTTTCTTCAAAAAGAACTGTCTGGAATTTCTCTAGGTCAACTCCAGCGATCGCTTCCTATATTGCTCGATCTAGAATTTAGTCTCAAGCGTAGTGCTGACGAGACGCTAATTCTACAAACCAAGGTAATTGAATTATGCGAACTCTTCCGACGACCTGAATAAACACTGTATTGTGGAAAAGTGTAGTAAATGAGACTTGCTCTTCCCAACGTTCACCTAAGTTTTCAATCAATTCGCTAAAATTTTGCCCGTTTTCTGGAACTTATTGCCAATAAAATAATTCAAGACTAATGAACCTCAACCGTGTGCTAGTTTGCGGAATGTCACACCTCCTATGATGAATCGTCCTTTCTCTCTCTCTGCTCGAACGCAGCAAGTCTTGACTCACTCTCTCTTAGTCGGAAGTCTTTCGACGATTGCAGTCCTTTGCGGTTGGACGCCTAGCTTTTCTGGACAAGTTGCCTCATTTGATTCGGCGGCCTATGCTCAGGAAGCTCCCTTTACTCGGTACGTCCGGGCGGCGGTCGAAATTGAAAAAACGCGGCAACGTCTGCTTGATCAGGTTAAACAGTTGACGGGCGGCAGTGTGCCGAGCAATGTTTGCCATGCAGATAACATCGAGAAAACCAATCCTGGCATCCGCGATCAGGTGAAGGGCATCTGCAACACTTTTGCGGCGCAAGCAGGGCAAATTGTGGCGCGCAATAATCTTAAGCGAGAAGAATTTAACCAATTTCAGATGAAAGCTCAGCAAGATGCGAATGTGCGATCGCAAATCAAAAACGAGATTCAGCGATTGGGACTCCGCTAAACCAACCGCTACAACGCGTCAGTTACAGTCTGTACTCAAGGTTCATCCCGACGGCAGGCTGTAACTTGCTTTGCTTCAAGGTGAGCCGCAACGCGCAGCACCAAGGCTTCGTTGTAGGGCGCAGCAATGATCTGGACGCCCAGCGGAAGTTTTCCAGGGTGATGCACCGGAACTGAAATCACGGGTAGCCCAATGAATGACAGGGGCTGGGTGAACAGTCCCAAATTGAGGCGCACGAGTACTTCCTTGCCATCCAACAGCATGGTTTGCTGTCCAAGTTTAGGAGCGACGCAGGGCGTCGTTGGAGCAAGAATGATATCGATGTGCTGAAAAATTTCTCGAAGGCGATCGCGGTTGTCGCTGAAACTTCTTGTTCTCGAATTGACCGTGCAATCCTTGTAGCGTCAGGCTATTGCATCGCTCACGGCTCAAACGTTGAAGCAGGTTCAATGTCGCTAGGAGGCGGAAACTCCAGAACGAGTTGCGCAATCGCGTGAATTCTCTCAAGATTTGCAACTACGCTGTCTCGATAGGCCATGGGAATGGGCACGTCTACTGCACCGCTCATTGCCTCAACAAAGGCTGAGCAGTTTGACGGATCAGCCATCACTAACCCTCGTTTCAGTGACAGTTTCACCCAGGATAAGACAGTTGAGCCATCCAAAAAAGCTACAACTGCTGCAAATGTGTCACAAGGGCATGCAGTCCGAGACGATAGCTGTCTGCGCCAAATCCGCAAATCTGACCAATCGCGACGGGTGCAATGTACGAGTGATGGCGAAACTCTTCTCTGCGATGAATATTGCTTAAGTGGATCTCTACCGTGGGAAGGCTAACTCCTACGATCGCATCTCGAAGCGCCACGCTGGTATGAGTGTACGCTCCAGGATTGATTAGAATACCGTCGTGTTGGTCAAAGGCGTCGTGAATCGCGTCGATTAAAACACCTTCATGATTAGACTGCAAAGAAACTAGGTTTACATCCAACGCCTGAGCTTCTTCTTCTAACCGACAGACAATCTCATCCAAGGCAACCGAACCATAAACTCCAGGTTCTCTTCTACCCAGAAGATTAAGGTTTGGTCCATGAAGAACCAAAATACTGTACACAATAAAATCTGTGACTAATTAGCGACGATAGCGCTCGTCCACGGGGATCGGAATGGGTTCCGCTTCAGGCTGGGTTTCGGGACCCAAAAGCGCCTCAATTAGTCTTCGTCCCCACTCTTTTAGCTTTTCTAGAACCTTGTCGATGTAATCCATTGAGCAGACAACTCCTGCGATATGTCTGAGCTTTTGCCTTACTGGGATACAACCAATATTAACAAAAGCCTAATTTGATATTAACAGGGAGTCAAGTTAATTCCAATGCTTCCCTCGGTGTATTCGCTGTAATTTTCCAATTCTAACCAAAGATAGGGATCTTGATCCCGTTCATACGCCTCTTTCAAGTAAGCGTCGCCGGAGTTGATCCAGCGCACTGCACGCGCTCACTCGTTGAACCCAATCTCGACCGCGATTAGCGCCAAGCGCAACTCCGCAGGAACCGCCAAACCGGAACTCGAAACTGGTCACGTCTTCAGGAGAGGCCAAGCCAATGTAGACTAAGCCGACAGGTTTAGTGTCGGTTCCGCCGCCCGGCCCAGCAATGCCCGTAATGCTCAGTCCCCAGGTTGTGTTGAGACGTGCTCTCACGCCCGCTGCCATTTGCTCGGCGACGATCGCGCTCACCGCTCCAACTTGTTCTAACGCTTGAGAGTCCACTCCTAAAAGGGCTGCTTTCACCGCGTTATCGTAAGAAATAATGCCTCCCATAAAGTAAGTAGAACTGCCTGAAATCGCGGTTATCATCTGTCCGAGCCTGCCTCCCGTGCAGGATTCGGCAATGCTTAGCGTGGATTGAGCCGCGGTGAGCAAATCTCCCACAACTGACGCCAGCGAGTCTTCATCGGCTCCATAGCAATCGATGCCTGTAATTTGGCGGAGTTCTTGCTCAACCGGAGCAATCAGAGCGGAGGCGGCATTCCTCGATGCAGCTCTAGCAGAAATCCGCAGCTTGACTTCTCCTAAATTGGCGTAGGGCGCAACCGTTGGATTCTGCAAATCAAAAAACATAGCCACCTTTTCTGCCAGCATCGATTCTGAAATTCCCCAAAATCTCAAGGTTCGACTGGCGATCGTGGCTTGTCCCCATCCCTGGCTTTTGAGATATGGCACCGCGATCTGTTGCCACATCACTTTCATTTCGCTAGGCACACCCGGAAAGGTAAGAATGGTAAGATTCGGTCGCGGTTGCCAGATCATTCCTGGAGCGCTGCCCACTGGGTTGTAAAGAATCTGTGCGCCTTCGGGCAAAAGTGCTTGTTTGCGGTTGTTATCCGTCATCTGACGGCCGCGCTGCGCGAATTTTTGAGCAATATCCTCAACAATTTCTGGCTTCTCGATTAGAGGAGTACTGAAAAAATCCGCGATCGTTTCGGTGGTTAAATCATCGGAAGTCGGTCCTAGTCCACCTGTAAAGATGAGGAGATCCGCGCGATTGCTAGCCACCGCGATCGCGCTTTTTAGCCGTTCTGGGTTATCGCCCACAACCGTCTGAAAATAATGTGGAATGCCCAATTCAGCGAACTGCTGCGCTAAAAACTGAGCATTAGAATTCAAAATATCACCGAGTAACAACTCAGTTCCGACACTAATAATTTCTGCACTCATAACAGGAAAAATGATTCATCTAGTACGGTGATCTAGGCTGAATCAAGAATACCGTCTCGTGCAACTTTAAGGATTTCTAACGGGCAGTGCGCCAAACTTGCCAACTGGTCAAACTCAAGATTACTGTGGCCCCGATCGCATACCCTACTCCGCTCGGCATTCCGGCAACTGCCATTGCTAAACTTCCGGCCCACAGCGTTAGCGAATAGATAAACACAACTGTTAGCCGATGAGACAATCCTGCTTTGATTAATCGATGATGGAGATGACCTTTATCGGCAACAAACGGGGACTTGCCGCGCCGCAAGCGATCGAGAATGACGGCTGACATATCGAGAATCGGAACGGCTAGAATCACATACGGCAACAGCACTGCAACAGTCGTCACGCTCTTCACCAGGCCGATCACGCCAACGCCTGCTAACGTAAAGCCAATAAAATAGGCCCCGCCATCACCCATAAAAATTTGCGCTGGATTGAAGTTGTAGCGCAAGAACCCTAGGGTTCCTCCGGCTAAAGCTGCTGCAATAATAGCTGCTGCGGGCTGTCCCATAAACAGGCAGGTCCAGAACATCACGACTGCGGCAATTCCTGATACGCCTGCTGCTAAACCATCTAGACCATCAATCCAGTTAATCGCATTCGCCATGCCGACCAGCCAAATTACGGTGATGGGTAAGCTAAACCAGTCGGGCAATTGAATGAGTCCAGCCAGGGGATTCGTCAGAAAATCGATCTGAACGCCTGACTGCCAAGCCAAACTCGCGACGGCGATCTGCAAAATCAGGCGAGTTTTGGGTGAGAGATTGAAGATATCGTCTGCTAGTCCGATCAGAAAAAAGGCAACGCCCCCAAGCGCAACACCCCAGACTCCATATTCGTCTTTTGGATTTAGAACGCCAAATCCGCCTGTCCACCAGACTACTAAGAGCGCAATCAACACACCAGCAAAAATCGCAACACCGCCCAACCGAACCATGGGACGTTGATGGACTTTGCGACTGTTGGGAGAATCGACTAATCCAGCTCGAAGACCGATCTTTCTAATAACAGGCGTACTCAGAAAGACAACGAGGGCTGATATTAGGAATGCAGCTAGAAAGGGCATCAGAAATTGTGGGTTGGGAATTGGTGAGCGTCAGGCAGAGTGTACTACAGATTCGACGATACTCAGCAAAGAATTATTAAGCGCAACCAAATTCTATAGGGTTGAGTCTCAATATTTCTATACTCTCCAGAGTAGATTTTTGCTGGCTTACAAAAAAGAGCGCCATTTTTGGGGCGCTCTTGTAACGACTATTCGTGAAACCAAGTTTAGAAACTGGAAAAATCCTGAAATTTCAGCGCAAATCTCTTAGACTAATGCTGGAATTTGAGCGCCTAAATGAGGATAGAGCGGGAAGCGATCGCACAATGCCGCCACACGCTTTAAACAAGTTTGAGTCACGGTTTCATCGTCAGGACTGGTTAAGCGATCGGCGATGATGTTGGCAATTTCGGTAAATTCGGGAGTCCCCATCCCACGAGTCGTCATAGCGGCAGAACCGAGTCTCAATCCACTCGTGACAAAGGGGGATTCAGGGTCAAACGGAACCGTGTTTTTGTTAGCGGTGATGTTGACGGTGCTGACTAACCCATCGGCAATCTTTCCGGTCATGCCAATTGACCGCAGATCCACCAGCATCAAATGGTTGTCCGTGCCACCAGAAACAATTTTGAAGCCTCGCGCTTGCAACTGGGTTGCCATGGCTTGAGCGTTGGCGATCACATTCGCGCAGTAGGTCTTAAATTCGGGCTTTAGAGCTTCCCCGAATGCCACCGCTTTTCCAGCGATGACATGCTCTAACGGTCCGCCTTGAGAGCCAGGGAAAACGGCTTTATCAAGCTGCTTACCCAGATCCGCATCCCGAGTCAGGATTAGTCCCCCTCTTGGGCCTCTCAACGTTTTATGGGTGGTTGTCGTGACGACATCGCAGAAGGGGAGGGGATTGGGGTGATGCCCTGTTACGACCAAGCCGGCAATGTGAGCAATATCTGCCAATAAATACGCGCCGACTTCATCTGCGATCGCGCGGAATTTCTCAAAGTCAATGATGCGTGGATAAGCCGAATATCCACAGATCAGCATCTTGGGACGGTGCTTCAGCGCTAACTCCCGAATCTGATCGAAGTCTAGCTGCTCGGTTTCTTGACTCACGCCGTAGTGATAGACGTTAAACCACTTACCAGAGACGTTAACAGGTGAGCCATGAGTCAGGTGTCCGCCATGAGATAAATCCATCCCCATGATCGTGTCACCGGGCTTTAGCATCGCCAAAAACACCGCAAAGTTGGCCTGTGCGCCAGAGTGAGGCTGAACATTGGCATGGGCCGCGCCGAATAATTCTTTGGCGCGATCGATGGCGATTTCTTCAATGCGATCGACAAACTCGCAGCCGCCGTAATAGCGCTTGCTCGGCAACCCTTCCGCATACTTGTTGGTCAACACTGAGCCTTGAGCCGCCATCACCGCTGGCGAGGTAAAATTCTCACTCGCAATCAATTCCAGGTGGTCTCGCTGACGTTGCAACTCCTGGTGAATCAGATCGGCAACAGCAGAATCAGTTTGGGTCAGAAAGTCTGAATTGGTTTGAGTCACAACACAAGTCCTTGAATGCGTCATTCGTAATTCGTAATCGCACTTCACAAATTACGAACTACGCTGTTGAGGTTTCGATCATAGCGTTGATCGCCTCCTCGCAACGGAGTTAAATCTGAAGTTTGTAAAAAATTGTTCTGACCGTTATGAGGAACTCGAGAAGTCGTGTACAGATGCTGATGACACGGTATACTCCGTTGAAGTTTAGACACAGAAGGACGTTATGGTAGCGGTCGCAATTCTGGCAGCAGGGCGGGGAACGCGGATGAAATCGGATTTGCCGAAGGTGCTGCATCCGTTGGGCAGTCGCTCGCTGGTCGAACGAGTGCTAGATAGTGTGACTGGATTGAACCCCTCCCGTCGCTTGGTGATTGTGGGCTATCGGAGTGAGCTTGTTCGAGACGCATTGGCAAGCTACCCGGCAACGGTTGAATTTGTCGAGCAGACGGAGCAACTCGGCACTGGACACGCAATTCAACAACTGCTTCCACATCTAGAAGGATTCGATGAGGATTTGCTCGTTCTCAACGGCGATGTGCCGCTCCTGCGTCCTGAAACGTTAGAGCTATTTCTGACCACGCATCGAGAGAAGGCAAACCCCGCCTCAATTTTGACGGCACATATTCCCAATCCCAAAGGATATGGGCGCGTGTTTTGCGATGAACGCCAGAATTTGCAGGCCATTATTGAAGATCGGGACTGCACGCTCGAACAACGGCAAAATCAGCGCGTGAATGCGGGTGTTTATTGTTTTCGCTGGAAGGATTTGGCGGAGGTGCTGCCGAAACTGACCTCGAATAATAATCAAAAAGAATATTATTTAACAGATGCGGTCAACTTCCTCCGTCCTGTGACTGTGTTTGATGTGGAGGATTATCAGGAGATTTTAGGCATCAACGATCGCAAGCAGCTTTCAGAGTCCTATAGCATTCTCCAAACGCGAATTAAAGACCATTGGATGGCGCAAGGCGTCACAATTATTGATCCAGGCAGTGTCACGATCGATGACTCTGTGACGCTTCAACCTAATGTGATTATTGAGCCGCAAACTCACTTACGCGGAAAGACGGCGATTGGCTCAGGCAGCCGCATTGGTCCTGGAAGTTTGATCGAAGACAGCCAAATTGGAGAAAACGTAACGCTGTTATTCTCGGTTGTTTGTGATAGTGCAGTGCAGTCCGAAACGCGAGTGGGTCCTTATGCTCACATTCGGGGTGAGGCAACCGTCGGCTCAGGATGTCGCATTGGAAACTTTGTGGAATTGAAAAATTCTCAACTGGGTGAAAATACAAATGTGGCTCACCTATCGTATGTGGGTGACGCATCGCTCGGCGATCGCGTCAATATTGGGGCAGGAACGATCACCGTAAATTACGATGGCGTCAACAAACATCGCACAACCATCGGCGATCGCACTAAAATCGGCTCTAACAATACGCTCGTTGCGCCGCTCACGATTGGCGAAGATGTCACCACAGCGGCAGGGTCAACCATTACTGATGATTTGCCGAATGATTGTTTGGCGATCGCGCGATCGCGGCAAGTCGTCAAACCAGGATGGCGAATGAAGGAAAAAGGAGATTCTTGAGGTCGAGCTTCATGCGACGCCGATCTGAAGACCGATATCGGCATCGAGTGTATCGCCCATGCCGTCCTCATTGTGATAAGCCGCAAGTAAGACTTCACTGGTTTTGCCCCACGCGATCGCACCTGTAGCATCTAGCCCGATCGCGCCCAAATCGCGTCCATGCTGGTGTGCCTCAGAAAACGATTTCCAAAAGGCATCCTGTAACGATTGTCCATCAGTCACCCGAATCACGATGCGCGGGGCTAAACATTCATCCATAATGTCTTCGCCAATTCCGGTACAACTGACGCCCGCTTGCGCTGTAGCGTAGTTCCCGGCAGGCATTGCTGAATCACTAACGCGCCCAATTCGCTCGAAGCCTTTGCCTCCCGTGGAGGTTCCTGCCGCTAGATGTCCTTGAGCATCCAGCGCTACTACGCCGATCGTACCGCGCCCCGCTTCGGTAACGAGTTCTCGCTCTGCCACAACGCCTGCCATCGCCTTGTCAAAGTTTCCTGCCCGTTCTTGAATCCATTCTTGCAAGCGCACTTCGGTCAGGGGGTCGTACAACGGAATATTCAGTTCTCGTAGCAGATCTGCCGAGCCGTAGTCGGAGAGAACGCGATCGTCAGAATCTTGCAGAAACAGCGCGAGATCGATCGGGTTTTTGATGCGTGACGTGTTGATCACGCCACTAAAGCTTTGTTTGGCTCCATTCATCAGCGAGGCACTCATGCGGATCTGTCCATCCGATTGCAGCACAGACCCGGTTCCCGCATTAAAGCGAGGATCGTTTTCTAGAAGCTGGCATCCCAAAACAACGGCTTCTGTCGCGGTCACGCCTGATAGTAGCTGAGCGTAAACTTCTTCAACGACCGCACATAGCGATTTCCTCACGGCATCTGCGCCGCCTTTTCCTTTCAGCGAACTTCCTGCTCCTCCATGAATAATCAGTTTTGGCTGGACTCGATTCGCTGACATGGTAATCCTCATTGAGCAAATGTTTGGACAAGAAGCTTACCATGTTGACCTGCTGTTAATTCATGGATTCACCTATCTGTACCAGTTGATTGACGGTGATTTTTAGCTCTGAAAAGGCGGGGGAGAGGATGCGATCGCTGCCTTTAAACAAAGCCACAGAATACTCATCGTCAGACAGGACATAGACTGAGACGGTTGGTTCGTGAGGAGAGCCAATCAATCGTTTTGCGCTCAAGCCACGATCATCGACGATCCAATATTCAGGAATTCCTAACAACTCATACTCAGCCAGCTTTTTAGAATAATCAGCCCGCCAGTTCGTGCTGACGACCTCGATGAGCAGTTTGGCAGACGCCCCAGTTGAAATTGTGGATGCTTTTCTCCAATATGGATCAGCGTCGATCGTCTCGCGATTTAACACGATGATGTCAGGCAAATAGGCTTCAAATTCTTCTGTAGGCTTGACTAGGCAGCTTCGAGGAATAAAGTAGGGCAGCCCTAACCGATAAATTTCGAGCGTTAGTTGATCTGAAATAAATCCTCCAACTTGCTCGTGAGGACCAGTCGGGCGCATCTCTACAATTGCTCCGTAATGAAGTTCATATTGTCCTCCGTCTTCGGGGCATTGCGTCAGAAACTCGTCAAATGTCAACTTTTGAGGCCGATCTTGTGACTGAGATAGAGCTTGCATCATGGCGTTTCTTCTTTGTTAGCTTGCGACTTATGACGCCGACAGCGATCGGAACAATATTTCACGTCGTCCCAACAGTCTGCCCATTTTTTGCGCCAAGTGAAGGGTAGTCCGCAGACGGGACAGACTTTAGTGGGTAAATCAGATTTTGCGCGATGGCGAGGCATAGAAAACAGGTGGAGTAGGCTTTGGTGACGGTTAAGCGGTAGCTTAGAACTCAGGCGATAGCCCTATTCTAAGTTTTCTTCCGGTTTATCCTATGTCTCAGAGTGCCTTGTCTAGAGTTCGGATTGTCCTAGTAGAGCCTGCCGGAGCGCTCAATGTTGGCTCGATCGCTCGCGTGATGAAAAACATGGGATTACATCATCTTGTGCTGGTGAATCCTCAATGCGATCGCACCTCTGAAGAAGCACGCCGGATGGCAGTTCATGCGGCGGATGTGTTGGAAGGGGCCACGATCGTGACAAGTTTGCCAGAAGCGCTGAAAGGGTGTCACCGCGCGATCGCAACGACTGCCCGCACTCGTGCCATCGCCACCACCCTTGAGTCTCCTAAAACCGCTCTTCCTTGGCTGATCGACACCACGACCGAACACTCAGCCCTCATCTTTGGCTCAGAAGAACACGGTCTCAGCAACGAAGACCTAAACTATGCCCAGCGATTTATCTGCATTCCGTCTAGTCCTGAATACTCGTCTCTCAATTTGGCGCAAGCGGTAGCGGTATGCTGCTACGAGCTTTATGGGCTAACGCAAGAAAAAGCAATACAGCCCGTCGTTTCGCCCTCTCCAACTGATGAAACTGTTGCTGCGATCGATAGCTTAGAAAACTACTACCAGCACTTAGAAACCGTCTTACTCAACATCGGATATCTCTATCCGCATACTGCAACGAGTCGGATGGAAAAATTTCGACGATTGTTCAATCGGGCATCTCTGTCAGAACCAGAAGTAGCAATGCTGCGGGGGATTTTGCGGCAGATGGAATGGGTGATGAAAGGAGGAGGAATGAAGAACTAGATTGGAGCCTTTGGAATTTTCCAGTAGTAGATCGTCGATTCCTCTTCAAGATGGTCCAGCTTGATCACCTGTTGGGGTTGCCAATCGCCCATATCAAAATCGAGGGACAAAATTTGCGTGCCGGGTTGCAGTTGGCTAAACAGGATGGGACGGAGTTTGAGATTCAGGTGGGGCAACAAGTAGAGAATGACGATCGTGGCGTCTCGTAAGTCGCTCTCGAACAGATCCGCTGGTCGAAAGGAAACCTGATGGCTGACTCCTGCTGTTTCGGCTCGCGATCGCGCCTCTGCAATTCTCACTGGATCGATATCAATGCCCACCCCGCGAGCACCGTAGACTTGAGCAGCACGAATCAAAATCCGCCCGTCTCCACTCCCCAAATCGTAAATCACATCCGTCGGAGTGACGTGCGCCAAATTTAGCAAGGCGTCGATCGCCTCATCGGGAGTCGGAATGAAGCCAATGTCCGGTTTGCGAAGCAGCATGGTTACACTTAGAACTGGTTACACTTAAGAACAAGGGTTTGATCTTAGCGGTTGAGGCTGCCTCGCTTCAGTTGTTCTCGTTCGATCGCTTCAAACAAGGCTCGGAAATTTCCTTCTCCAAATCCTTGCGCGTGCTGAATTTTCTGGTCAATGCAATACTGCCGTCGTTCAATTAGTTCAAAGAAAAAAGTTGGCTGCTCGAAAATTGGCTGCGTGAAGGTTTGTAGCAAAATTGCTTCAGGCGTATTCGCCTGCCAATCGACGAGAATTTGTTGAGCTGCGATCGCGCTCAACTCCTGTTGGGTCAGCAAGCATCCGTCCCGGTGACAAAGCTGATCGTAGTAGCACGACGGAACCTGTAGAAATGAAAGATTAGCTTGACCACAGGTTGCGGTTTGTTGAGCGTATCGCAAGGTGCTCACGGCACTCACCAAATTTTCGGTCTGCAATGCAATATGCTGCACCCCCGCTCCCCGATTTAAGTCTAAAAATTCCTGAATTTGAGAGCGTTCCGAACTTGGTTCATTAATTGGAAATCGAATTCCAGTGTTAGGATGCTGCATCACGCGGCTACACAACCCAGAATAATTTGTCTCAATCTCAAACCTCTGTTGAGCTTCAAATCCTAAAATATTCTGATACCAAGTAACAGCAGAATCTAAATCGCCAATCGAAACATTAAGAACAATGTGATCAATTTCTTTAAAGTATTCAGCATTGATTGGATAACAATCTAAATGCGACATCGATAACTCTGCTTGAGGCAACACGGATGTCAATCCAGTCCGCTCAATCAACGTGTGCTGCAAAGTTCCCCAAGCGGCGATTTTTGCCCACTTGATGCGACCATTTTGCTGCTGATCTTGCCGGATCGGTTGTAGAACGATCGCGCCTTCTGAAACCGCACACCGCATCGATTCCTCTAAATTGCCAACGCTAAATGCCACATCCACAACACCCGGAGGATGAATCTGTAGAAAGTGGTGAACCGGACTATCCGTTGTCCTCGCAGACGACAACACGAAATGGATCGAACCGCTCCTCACCACCTCGTGTTGAGTGTGAGCATCAAAGGCTGAGCTCACTGCCCAAAATCCCATGTTTCGAGTAAACCAATCTCGTAACGATTGAGCATCGTCTACATAAAACTGAACGTAGTCAATCTGCATAAAATCCGGTACAGGACAAACACTCTGCTTGTAGATTTTGCCGCGATCGCACACATTCCAGGTCAACCGAAAGAAAGAATTCGTAATTCGGCAGCCTTCTCGCTGAAGGTTCTTAATTTCGCTAAATCTTCGTGTGTAAGGCGACGCTGTTCAATTTGTCAGTAATTTCCGCTAAATCTGCTGCGGCAGATGTAACGGTTATTAAGCTGCCACTGATAAATTTCACTCGTGGCTTAACGTGCCGTCCAAATTAGGCTCTTTTCCTGCATGATTAAAATCTTTGACCAGAACTCCACGCGAAGGCTGAATCTATGGACGATAGCGCAAAGCGCCATTCCTCAGAAGCGCATCCTCTTGATTGGGCATCAAACTTGTATTGCTTTACACTCTATTAGGCATACTGACACTGCCTCACAATTAAGCACATCTGATTATTGCCCGGTTACCCTTGACTGCTATAGTGAGGACTGCTTTAAAGTGCTCTTGTCGTGATGTGCAGCCGTAGGGGAAATTATTGTGGATCTAGGGTCGTTGGCGCAAGCAGAACAACTGAAGGTCATCGGTAGCCGATTAAGCGAAGAGCGACAAAATCGCTCGGTCTCGCTGCAACAGGTCGCTGCCAAAACTTACATTCCGTTGCGCTTGCTAAATGCGATCGAAGCAGGTCGCTTGGACTTGCTGCCGGAACCTGTGTTCATTCAAGGATTCATCCGGCGCTATGCCGATATGTTGGGATTAGATGGAATATCAATCTCTAAAGAGTTTTCAGTGAACCCTCCTCCGGTACCTATCAGTCCTGAGATTCTTGAAACCACCCCGCCAGCTACGCCTACAGAGGTTGACACTGCAGAGGCTAAGCCTACAGAAACTAAGCCTACAAAGGTTGACACGACAGAAGTTGATACGGCTCCGCTACCTGCTGGCTCCGTTCCGATGTCTGCTCTCAAGGTCGAGCGCTCTGTCTCGTCAGAATCCTCGTTTGATTCTGATGAGAGGTCTGAGGGAGCCTCTAAGCTACCTTGGATTGTAGGAGGCGTCCTTGGACTCGGTGCGATCGCGCTTCTAGCATCCCTGCTGAATCGCCCCGCTCCGCCCAAACCTGCTCAAAACCCTGCTGTTCCTGCCACGTCTGCCTCTAAAGCACCCGCCAGATCTCCCGCATCCGCTCCAGGCAAGACTGAAGCAAGCTCTGCTCCGTCTCCTGTAGCAAGCCCAACCGCTTCTCCAGAGGCGACTGGCCCGGTCGCAGTCGAACTAAGCTTTACCGATGATAGCTGGGTCGAAATTCAAGCCGATGGAGAAGTCGTGTTTGAGGGAACGATACCCAAAGGCACAAAAAAATCATGGTCAGGGAAAAATCAGGTTGTTGTTAGTGCTGGCAATGCAGGTGCGGTATCAGCGTCGTATAACAAGAGTGCTGCCAAAACGTTGGGCGCACTTGGAGGTGTAACGACGACCACATTTCCGCCAACCGCAGGGCAGTAAATGAGCAGTCTTGGTCGTTGCCTCAAAAACTCCTTCTCCGGGTTTGCAGAGCGTTGCAGAAGGCGTCCTCCCCTTCATAATGGAAAGAGAGATCTTTACATTGCTTCATCATGCCGAGAGACCTGCGGGGATTTATTAAACAGCTTGAAGAACGGGGACAACTGCGCCGGATTCGTACCTTAGTCGATCCCAATTTAGAGATCGCTGAGATTGCCAATCGACTTCTGCGGCAGGGCGGTCCTGGCTTGCTGTTTGAAAATGTCAAAGGGTCGCCCTATCCGGTGGCAGTCAATTTGATGGGGACGGTGCAGCGCGTCTGCCTAGCGATGAACATGGAGGCCCCAGAAGAGCTTGAGGGGTTAGGAAAAAAACTGGCGCTGTTGTATCAGCCTCGTCCGCCGAAAAAAATCTCTCAAGCGATCGATTTGGGTAAAGTCTTGTTCGACGTGCTGAAAGCAAAGCCCAGTAACGAGTTTTTTCCGCCCTGTCATCAAGTCGTTCTAAAAGACGATGAGATTGATTTCACCCAATTACCGTTTCTGCGAGTTTATCCTGGCGATGCCGACAAGGTCGTGACGTTGGGACTCATGATTACTAAAGATCCCGAAACGAAGATTCCAAACGTCGGCGTCTACCGCTTGCAGTTGCAGTCCAAAAATACGATGACGGTGCAGTGGTTGTCGGTGCGAGGTGCAACGCGGCATTTACGAAAAGCGGCAGAGCGGGGAGAAAAATTGGAAGTAGCGATCGCGCTGGGTGTTGACCCTCTCATCATCATGGCAGCCGCTACTCCACTCCCGATTGACCTGTCAGAATGGCTGTTTGCCGGAATCTACGGCGGTTCAGGCGTGCACCTCACCAAGTGCAAAACTCTAGATTTAGAAGTGCCTGCCGATTCAGAAATGGTGTTTGAAGGCACGATTACGCCGGGAGAAACGGGAGTGGATGGTCCGGCAGGCGATCACATGGGCTATTACGGCGGCGTGAACGAGAACGCGCCCCTGATTCGGTTTCATTGCCTCACCCATCGCAAGAATCCAATCTATCTCACCACGTTTAGTGGTCGTCCGCCGAAAGAAGATGCAATGATGGCGATCGCACTCAACCGCATTTACACACCCATTCTCAGACAACAAGTTCCAGAGATTATCGATTTTTTCTTGCCGATGGAAGCGCTGAGCTACAAGGCAGCCGTGATTGCGATCGACAAAGCCTATCCCGGACAAGCCCGCCGCGCCGCCCTCGCCTTTTGGAGTGCATTGCCGCAGTTTACCTACACGAAGTTCGTGATTGTGGTCGATAAAGATATTAATATCCGCGATCCGCGAGCGGTTGTGTGGGCAATTACTTCAAAAGTCGATCCGGCACGGGATATCTTTATTTTGCCGGACAGCCCGTTCGATTCTTTGGACTTTGCCACTGAGAAACAGGGGTTAGGCAGTCGCATGGGCATTGACGCGACGACAAAAGTCTATCCCGAAACCGATCGCGTGTGGGGTGAACCCTTGGTGTCTGATCCAGACACAGCCGCCTTAGTCGAGCGGCGATGGGCAGAATACGGACTCGCGGATCTCCAACTCGGTGAGGTCGATCCAAATCTGTTTGGTTATGACATGAAATAAAGCACTCCTGTGGAAGTGACTCCTACAGGACTCGCAAGACACTAGCAACGGCAGCGATCGCAGGCATGGCGCGAATTTCCTCTAACGCTTTGCGGAAGTTGCCTTCTCGCACATCATGGGTAACGACGACAATTTCTGCAAAGTCATCTCTCATGCCCGCTTGCACAACCGATTCAAGACTCACTTCATGATCTCCAAAGCAGGTGCCCAGCTTGCCAATGACACCAGGATAATCTTTGGTGAGAAAGCGGGCATAGAAGCGAGTCACCAAATCCTCCATCGGCGCGATCGCGCAATAGTGCTGATGCGAACAGGCAAGCAGCGGATCGAGTAACGGCTTGCCATCTGCCGTTATGTCTCCATGTCCAACTTTTAGCAACGCGGCAATATTCAAAACGTCAGATACCACGGCGCTTGCTGTTGGGCCTGCTCCCGCCCCGCGCCCAAAGAACATCACCTGCCCGATCGGGTCGCCCTCAATTAAAATCGCGTTGTAGACATCATTCACACTGGCAAGCGGATGTGTCTTCGGTACTAACGTCGGATGGACTCTCACTTCAAGCTCGTCAGTTGCAGAAGCTCGTTTTGCGATCGCAAGTAGCTTAATCACAAACCCCAGTTTCTCGGCATACGCAATGTCCACCGCGCTGACGTGTCGAATGCCTTCACAATGCACTTCGGGCAGCTTGATTCGTCCTCCAAACGCAAGAGACGCCAAAATCGCAATTTTGTCAGCGGCATCCAAGCCATCAATATCGGCAGTGGGATCTGCTTCGGCATAGCCAAGATTTTGTGCGTCTGCCAGAATGTCAGCAAAATCGCCGCCTTCAAGCTGCATTCGGGTCAGAATATAATTTGTTGTGCCATTGACGATGCCAATGACGGTATTCAGCCGATTGGCACACAACGACTGCTTTAACGGCTCAATGACAGGAATGCCACCGCCGACGGCTGCTTCTAGCAGAACGTAGACACCTGCTTCGGCAGCCGCTGTAAAAATTTCATCACCAAACCGGGCGATCGCGGCTTTATTAGCAGTAACAACATGCTTACCATGCTGGATCGCTTTGAGGATCAGCGATCGCGCAGGCTCTAACCCGCCAATCACTTCTACAACAATGTCGATTTCGGGATCGGTGACGATTGATTCTAAATCCGTGGTCAGAATGTCGGTAGGAAGCGTAACGTTGCGAAGTTTATCTAGCGATCGTACGCCGACTTTGTGAATCACCAAATCTTGCAGCAACGAATGACGCTGAGCCGGATTTTGCAAAATCTCGACCGTTCCCGCGCCTACTGTTCCCAATCCCAATAAACCGACCTTAAACGTCACGGCTTTTCCTCATCATGACTGCTCTTCAATTCTATTGGACTTTCGCCCCCTCAACTCCGAGTGATCCTCTAGAACGAAGTACGCCAATAAAAAAGCGATCTGCTTCCGCAAACCGCTCAAACTCAAACTCATAGGATTCAGTCAATTATTCTGGAAGGTCAACGCGCTCACCGTCTTTGCCTTCGTAGTACATGGGTGGCTCGACCGCAAAATTATTGATTTGCCCCGACTCGGTAATTACGTAGCCGTCAGTTGTTTTAAGATCAGTATCTTCTTCTTGTGCAACAGCAGCTTCAAGCTCATGCTTGTTTTGCTCAACGTCGACTCCCGACGGAATTCGTTCATCTGCCGGATTCACATCTGTTGTTTGTGCAGTTTGCACAGCCCATTGATCGCCTGCGGCTCCTTTTCCTGGCTGTGCAGCTTTGGGATCAGAATTTTCGCTCATAATTATTTCCCTAGTTTGTAGCGATTTAATGTCTATGACAGTAGCGTGGAAGCAGCACTCCATGATTCCTTCATGAGACATAGGGCTTAGTCACCAGAAGGTAGAAAACGCTGGACATGTCAGAGTACAACTTCTCGAACCCCGCAGCACATAAGTCACGAGCATCTTTAATACTTTGGGCATGGTCACTCGGATTGCTGCTGCTGTGGAGTTCTCCGGCTGGTGCAGAACCTATTCTGCTGACCACTGGATCGGCTCCAGTGTCGGTTAGTACTCCTCATGCAAAAAAACTCGCTCCCCAATCTGTTCTTGACACTTTGGCCCAGCAAGATGTTGTGTATTTGGGAGAAACCCACGATCGCGAAGCGGATCATCGCGCTCAGCTAGATATTCTTCAGGCGTTACAGAAGCGATCGTCGGGTTCTAGAAAGCAAGCGATCGCGCTAGAAATGTTTCAGCGCCCCTACCAGGTGGCTCTCGATCGCTATCTTGCTGGAGGCATCAGCGAGCCGGATCTCCAGCGTCTAAGCGAATACGAAAAACGATGGGGCTACCCTTGGGACTATTACGCCCCAATCTTGCGCTTTGCGAAAGAGCAGTCTCTGCCCCTGATTGCGCTGAATACTCCGTCAGAAGTGACTCGCAAAGTCGCGCGATCGGGACTTCAAAGTTTGACGCCTGCTGAGCGCCAATACATTCCTCCCCTCTCTGAAATTCGGACTGAATCGAATGCTTATCGTGAGCGGATGCGGCAAATCTACGAAGAAATTCACCACGGTAAAACGAATAGTCGTCAGTTTGAGACCTTTTTTCAGGCGCAAGTGCTGTGGGATGAAACGATGGCCGATCGAATTAGTCACTTTCTGAATGACAACCCTACTGTCCAAATCATTGTCTTGGTTGGGCAGGGGCATTTGGTATACGGCGACGGAATTCCTAATCGGGTAGCTCGACGGCGAAAGGATTTGAAACAATCGGTCGTTCTAATCAATCCACCCGAAGACCTCCAAAGCGAAACCAACCCGCCTGCTGCTGATTACTTTTGGAATCAGCCGTGATTCGTTTGGGGAAATAAGTAAATTGCGCCAGAAATCCAAGTTAAGGCAACAGAAATCCAAAAGGCGATCAGGCTTGAGAGTTGCCAAGACGCAGGTAGCGGTGCAATCAGGAGCGCGATCGCGACAATCTGGCTAACGGTCTTCAGCTTGCCCCAAAAATTCGCACCTTGCACTGATTGCTGGAGGTTAGGATCAACTCGCCACCCTGCGATCGTCAATTCCCGCGCCAAAATTAAAAACACGCCCCATGCGGGGATCTGCCCCAACTGGACTAAGGCGACTAGCGGCGCTAAAACCAGCAGCTTATCAACCAACGGATCGAGAAATTTTCCTAAATCGGTTATTTGATTGAGCCGTCGTGCCAAATAGCCATCGAGCCAGTCTGTGGTGGCCGCCAGGAGGAACACGCCAACCATAATCCAACGCTCTTCTAAGCTTGGAGCCCGCAGCCCATACAGCAAAATTGGGACACCAAGGAGACGAGACACAGTAATCCAAGTCGGCAGATTCATAACACTTAGCGCCAATAGCATCGACCTCCAGCATAAAAAAAATGGGATAGTCCTGAAAGGATAATCCCATTTTAGAAAGCTCAAGGAGTACTACAAATAACAGCAAAAAGAAACTCTAGTTAACAAGCCCCATGCTTATTGAGAACAACTTGGATTGTCTTCAGAATCAACTTTAGGTCATAAACGACTGACCATTTGCGCTGATAGTCTAAATCCATCTCAACAATATCTTCAAAATCGGATACGTTAGAGCGTCCGTTCGCTTGCCACTCGCCTGTAATGCCTGGTTTAACATTTAAGCGCTGCCAATGGTAAGCACTGTACCGACTTACCTCATCCACTGTTGGAGGGCGAGTTCCAACCAAACTCATTTCTCCTCTCAAAACATTCCAGAATTGCGGCAACTCATCTAGACTGGTTCGCCGCAAAATCTTGCCAACGCGGGTAATGCGCGGGTCGTCTTTGCTCTTGAAAATGTTGCCCTTGGCTTCATTTTTAACCGTATGCTTCAACTGTTCAGCATTGGTGATCATTGAGCGAAACTTCCAGATGCGAAAGGGCTGACCTCCCACCCCGCACCGGGTTTGACAGTAGAAAATTGAACCGGGATTGTCGAGTTGAATTGCGATCGCAATTGGAATAGCAATAATGGCAGTGATTGTGAGTCCAACGAGAGCGCCTGTAATATCAATCAGTCGCTTTAACTTGCTTTGAACTGAATGATGGAGGTCTTCAGCCACAAACAACTGTGAACTTAGGCTTGCGTCCTGGGCAGGTTCGCGCACGGTAGGAGGATGAACGGAGGGGATATTGATAGTAATCACAGAATTACGCTGCTACTTGCATTCAATCTTGATCTCATCCGCTAATATATTCGGCTCCTGTGGGTCTGTGCTAGACGAACGGGCGTCTTTTGCCTAATCTTTGAACTGCCTCTAAGTTGTGTAAAGTTCAGGTGTTTTACCAGGATGTACGACGGTTTTCTGTCTATTTGAGTACGACAATTTTCCGTCTACTTGATATAAGCGCTATTGTTCTGGCTCAGAGCGCTCTTCTTCTACAAACAGGTTGTCTATACCTTCTAGGCTGAAAATAGATTGAGCCTCTTTTGCGATGGAAGGTGGTTGCGCTGCTTCGGGTGGGTAGGATGCTTTGGGTGAGGACTCTGGAAGATTTGTGGACTGAGACGGTGACGGTAACTTCGGAAGAGCAATGCGGGGTACAGTTTCTATGGAATTGCGCTCTGTGCTATTTGTCTGCGTTTTTTGGCGCTCTGATAGCGTCATGGGGTAGCCCAACCTAGTAGTAGGCTGAGCGCGAGAAGGGGCTTCTGGGCTGATGGTCAGCCGCTCGAATAGCTCAGTTAAGGTGTGGATTGTGTCTGGCTGACTGGTGTTTGGCTCACTGGCGGACTCCTGCTCTGATCCGGTTGCAGGCTGGAGTTCCATTCCGGCATAGGGCAACGCGATCGCGGGTTCTTGAGAGTGCGGCTGTGGGGCCGGACCTGATGCTTCAAGCGTTTCTGCCTGAGTGCCATCCTCATCTAGCGCCGCGCTTGCTTCTGCTAAAGAAATCAGATCGTCTGAGTCAGGAAACTCGCCAGGACGCAGGTAAGAGGAGGCGTCTCGCCCCAACTGCTCGGCTAAACGCCCGAGTAGCCCCGAAAACATCACTTCACTTTGCCGTCCTAGTGTATGAAGGTTATCGAGACCGTGAGAGAGGGAATCTTGATAGGCTTGCATATCGCGTTGTAGCGAATCGAACACAACACGCAGGGTCGTGTCTAGATTAGTAATCACTTGATCTGCCCGGTCGTGAACCAAGTCCAATTGCGCGATCGTTTCAGGAGCAGACCGTGAAGCGATCGTTTGCTCTTGAAGATAGTCATCTCGCCGCGCTTCAAGCTGCCGAATTTCGCGAAGTAATGCCGTGCGTTGCTGCATTAAGGTAGAAACTTCATTGTGCAACGGTCGCAGCACGCTCAATCTCATTTCTTGCATTTCCTGCACCACAGACTGCATTATGTCTTGGGCATTCTCAGTTGAGACTAAAGCGGGTGGTAAATTTAAGGTAGGAATGGGCTTTACTAAGCATTGATGCAAAAAATGGCGTACCCGTTTCAAGGCTTGACGAAGTTGGTCAGTCTGAGAGCCAGACCCCCAAGAGAATTTTGGACTGGGCTGTTGGAGAACCCGATCGATGTCACGTATCAGCGCTTGAATCTGGTCTTTCTGAGCAGTCACAGCAAAAATCCTTGATAAAAAGTTGATAAAACACGGGGTGATTCAGCTATTAAACCGCCACCTCTGCCTTGACCTAGAATAATTTTTACCTCACCTACGTAAAACAAATACTGGATTGTTTCTAAAATACAAAGTCTTTATTGGAAAAGTTTTGATTCTGCGTAAATTGCTTGGGTAAACATGTCGTTACGTAAACCCTAGTCCTCAAACTCGTTCTCAATTCTAGAGAACGTCTAAAATATCACCAGATTAAGGCAACAACGTTCCTGCTCGCGTTGCGGTTTTCCCTGAATCAGGGAATGCTGAAAATACATAGTAATGTTCAAGGTCAGATCAGGCCGGATAGAACCTTTGCTTGTTTGAAATGACTGCATCGTTTAGAACAGCGTCCCAATGGAAGATTGGCATAACTTTCGCGACACTAGTATGAGTGCATCGATTCGCACGGCTCCCTTCTTTGAAGGGTTGTCTGATGGGGTGGTGGACAAAGCGATCGCGCATGTAGTGATGCGGGCGCATCCCGCTAATCAAGTGATTTTGCTCGAAAACGATTGGGGGAGTTCAGTCTATTTTATTTTGAGTGGGTGGGTGAAGATTCGGACGTACAACCTGGACGGCAAAGAAGTCACGCTCAATATTTTGGGTAAGGGAGAGCTATTTGGAGAAATGGCTCCTTTAGATGAAGTACCGCGCTCGACGGATGTGATCACGCTTGCTCCGACTGTGATTGGCAACATGCCCGCTCAAGATTTTGTGCAGCTTCTCAACACCGAACCCCAGTCTGGAATTCGATTATCTCAGTTGATGGCGCGACGGCTGAGGCAGGTAAATCGTCGGCTCCGGTTGCGGGAGTCGGATAGCACGTCACGAGTTGCTGACATTTTGCTATTTCTTGCCGACGGTCAGGGGAAGCGCAGCGAGAACGGAACTGAGATTCCAAATCTGCCCCACCGGGAACTCAGCAGCCTCAGTGGATTGGCACGAGAAACGGTGACGCGGGTGTTAAGTAAGCTAGAAAAGAAAGGCCTGATTGTGCGCGATCGTGACATTCTCTGCATCCCCGATACGCATGCCTTAGAACGAATGATGATCTAGAGCAACGGCACAGTCGTGAGGCAGGCGTCTAAATCAAGATGCGCCAGTTTCACGTAGGCCTGGTCGATCGCAGATTTTCCTCGCAAGAATCCGATGCTTGCACCAGGGCAGATAAAATTCAACGTTTCCGGCGTGAATTGATCCAATAGCGATCGCACGTGACGAATTTGGCGCTTCCAATGAAATGTTTTCGCGGTTCTAAGAGGCGTGGGGTTGCCTTGACGATCGCTCAGCAGATGTCGCCCCGAAAATAGCACTCCACCACAAGCATTGAGGTATAAGCAAGATGAGCCTGGAGAATGTCCGGGAGTCCAAAGTGCTCGAGCATCAGAGCTTAGAGCAAATTCTTGCTGAAACGGTGTTAGGGCTAACCCTGGCAGCAAGTAGGCTTCCTGTTCTTGAATGAATATTTCACACTGAAAGGCGTGTTGAATCTCGCTCACTTTGCCGATGCCGCCGCGGTGAGTTAAAAGGAGCGATCGCACGCCACCTTGAGCATGCAAAAACTGCTGATTTGCGTCATCCCAGGCAGGACAATCAATCAGAATGTTTCCCTCTTTTTCTACAATGAGATAAGCGGTTCCTCCCAGTGTGTCACGATTAGGAGGAAAGGCGTAAATAGTAGTGTGAGGACAGGATGGCTCGACGTCATCCAGCACACGGCGGGGTTGCTTTAGGGAAGGCACAGCGGCTCAGAAGTATAAAGAATGAAAGGACTGGTGTTTCAATGAGACGATCAAGCTAGAGCGTGAGAGGTGTAACTAACCTGCCCTCATCCCAACCCTTTTGCCAGAGGAGAAGGGCTTTCAGATACGTTCTGCTTCTCTTCTGTAGGAGAAGGCTAAGGTGAGGGTAGCCATAGCAGGCATTCAAGAAAGTCGCACATTGGATTAGATCCTGAGAAGTGCCCTTGCTGATTGTGCCAGATTGTTTCGCAAAGATGTGAAAAGCGTCTGTTTTAATTGGCTTTGCTATTTCATTCCATCGCTAACTCGTTGATGATATGTTTAAGTTTTTCTAAGGTTCGTGCAGTCTTTTCTAACACGGCGCATGTTCAGCAAATTCACTGCCTTCTAAGCGCATGATCTGGTTACTGCTACTTGGGTTAATCACCTATTTTGTTGTGCAACGGGTGAGTGGTATCACTCGCACTCCCATTTGGCTCTTGTGGCTAGTAGCGATGATGCCTGCACTGATCCTGGGAGCGTGGGCGATCGCGCATCGAGGTCAGCGCGTGATGCCAAGGGAACTTGTGATCGCGCTGTTCGTTGGCTGCCTGGTGCTCTACGTATTTTTAATTCGATGGGGACGAATTGCAAAGCCTGTGCAAACGCCCCGGAATGATTCTGCCCTTGATCCGATCGCTCCGCAACCGTTAAATCTTCCTGAACCAACGCCAGAAATTCAAGCAGAGCAACCGTTGCGTCCCATTACCCAAGATGAAGAAGATCGGCTGCAAGGGTGTTTTCTATGGTCAATCTATTATTTGCAGCATATTGAATATCGGCCCCAAGCGGTGATCTGTCGGGGCAAGCTCCGGGCGACGCCAGAAATTGCCTATCGAACGGTTCGGGAGAACATTGAGGCTCAGTTTAGCGATCGCTTCTACGTCGTTTTCCAAGAAGGGCATCGCACCGATCCGTTTTTTGCTCTCGTTCCCAATCCCTACTCTCAAGTTAAAGAGCCTCAAACCAATCTGTTTTCGTCTGGCGCTAGAAGAAAGCTAATACGTCCTGGCATTGCTTCTGGATTGGCAGTGGTCACGCTAATTACAACAGTCTTGGCGGGGCTGCAAATGGCAGGTCGCGTGATTTCTAGCCCATTGGTGTTGATCGATGGGTTGCCCTATGCCCTACCAGCGATGTCATTTTTTGCCCTGCGGGGAATTGGGCATTTTCTGACGACTCGGAAGTATAAAATTGCTGCCACGTTGCCGTATTTTATTCCCGTAATTCCATTGTCGTTTTTTCCGCTCGGAACCGTTGGGGCATTCATTCAGATTCGATCGCCGATTCCGGATCGCAAGGCACTGTTTGATGTCGGAGCTGTCGGTGCGATGCTGGGATTATGTATCAGCATTCCGCTTTTGGCGTGGGGATTGACGCAATCGGAAGTTGTGGGGCTCTCACAACGCGCTGGCATCTTTGACTTCTACGCGCTCAATCCTCGGTTCTCGATCGTGTTTTCGCTCTTTAGTAAGCTCGCCTTTGGCAGTGAGTTTGTCGCACAGACAGCCATCAAGCCTCATCCATTTGCGATCGCGGGCTGGATCGGATTACTGTTCACAGCTTTTAATCTCATGCCAGTCGGACAGCTGGATGGCGGACGCATGATTCACGCTATGTTTGGGCAGCGCACCGGAGCGTTTATCGGTCAAATTGCGCGTTTTTTGCTGCTGGCGTTCTCGGTTGTGCAGCCTCATCTATTGGTGTGGGCGATTCTCTTGCTGTTGCTGCCTGCTATGGATGAACCCGCGCTGAATGACGTTACAGAGATCGATAGCTTTCGGGACGCCGTTGGACTGGCATTACTGACGGTCTTGATTTTGATTATTTTGCCAACTCCCAAATTTCTGATGAACTGGTTGCAAATTTAGTTGAGCGAAGGATCTCATGACTAAAAAGGCGGGTTCAGCCCAAGACTTGTATGCTCGTTGTCTGTCGCTGCTAATTTATCGGGAGGTATTTCACGATGAAGTCGGGCAAGCGTTTCTAGCGTTGCTAAAAGCGGCCTCGCAGCAAGATCAGCTAGAGGTTGTTCAAGCATACGGCGATTGGTTTTCTGCGATCGCTCACACGGGTAAAGGCTGGCAAGACTATCTGCTCAATCGAATGGTAAGTGTCGAAAATGCGTTTAGTCGAACCATTCAAACCACACCTCCAGAAGCGTTGCCGCCCGCTTTGGTTGATGCGATCGCGCATGATCTGCGAATTTTGCAGCAAATTTACCAGTGTTCGACGGCTCAGATAGCTCAATGGGTCAGCGATCAGACGCCTGCTTGGTCGGATCATCTCCTCTACCCAAAAACTTCACGGCAAAGGAGAATTGTTCAATTTAGCACTGACTTAGAGTTGCTGATAGATTGGGCAGCCGCCATTCCTGACTTGGCAGAGTTTTATCAGACCTTTGGAACGGGAATGGTTGCTCAGTACTCGGCGTTTCGATGGCAGAACGGGCAATTGAACGCGATCGCGCATCCTGATCCGCTCTTAATTGATTCTCTCGTGGGCTACGAAACTCAGCGAGATATGCTGGTCAAAAACACAGAATTTTTATTGGCTGGGTTGCCTGCGCTACATATTCTGCTATATGGAAGCCGTGGATCAGGGAAATCATCGCTTGTGAAGTCGTTGCTACACGAGTATGACAACCTGAGGTTGATCGAAGTTGGCAAATCTGAACTGAAGGATTTGTCTACGATCGTCGAGCAGTTACGCAATCTGCCTCAGAAATTTATTATCTTCGTCGATGACTTATCGTTTGAAGAAGATAACGACGCCTATAAAGCGCTAAAAGTTGTATTAGAAGGCAACCTCACCGCAAGACCTCAGAATGTCGTAGTCTACGCCACCTCCAATCGCCGCCACTTGATTCGAGAATTTTTTGATGAGCGTCCTCGCCCTAAAGACGCCGATGAAATTCACCATTGGGATACGGTTCAGGAGAAATTGTCGTTTAGCGATCGCTTTGGGCTAACGCTCACCTTTGAACCTGCGGATCAAACCACCTATCTGAACATCGTTCGCCATCTAGCCGAGCAAGCCCAGGTTCTAATCAGTTCGGAAGAGTTAGAATTTCAGGCGTTGCAGTGGGCAACACGGCACAACGGGCGATCGGGGAGAACGGCTCGACAGTTTATTGACTTTCTCAAAGCAGATTTAACGCTGAGTCATTCCTAATGTCTTTTACGTACCCTCGGACAATTCGATTTCAAGAAACCGATGCGGCAGGAGTCGTCTACTTTGCAAATCTGTTGTCGATTTGTCATGAAGCCTATGAAGCGTCTCTTATCCAGTCAGGCATTGAGGCTCGACGATTTTTTGGCAAAGGTGAAGTGGCTGTGCCAATTGTTCATGCCAATGTAGATTTTCTAAAGCCGATGTACTGCGGCGATCGCATCTCACTCCAACTCACGCCTACTCAGATGAATGATTCCACGTTTGAAATTCAATATAACGTGTTCTTTGCGGCTTCAGGGCTGGATGAGAATCGTCTCATGAGTAAAGCTCTAACGCGACATGTTTGTATCGATCCCCAAACCAAAACTCGAAAAGCCCTTTCCTCTGAGCTTTTAAACTGGTTAGAGCAGACACGTTCTCAATAGACTAGTCCTCAATAGACTTGAGAGAAGGATCAGCCGATCAATTTGGAAGTTGTAGGTCTTTGTGCCTGATCTAAAACGGTTCCTACTAGACACGCGCTTGAAAGATTGGCTCCTTCAAGATTCGCATCTTGTAACTCAGCACAGAGCAGATTTGCGCCTGCCAAGTTTGCACCTGCCAAGTTTGCGCCTTGCAAATCGGCTTCCTCCAAATTAGCTTCACTCAGCACTGCGCCTTGCAAATCGGCTTGGGATAAATTTGCGCCATGGAGGTTGACACCAGTTAGATTTGCTCCGCGCAAGTCAGCTCCGCGTAAGTCAACCCCTTGAAGACTAACGCCAATCAGGTTTGCGCCGCTTAAGAATGCACCCGCTAAGGTGGCACGGGTCAAGTGGGCACGCATGAGATTTGCCCCTCGTAGGTTACTGCCGCGCAGGTCTGCTTCAGTCAGGTTCGCTTGCATGAGATTTGCCCCGATCAGAGATGAGCGCAGGTCAGCCCCAACAAATTGACATCCAATGAGGTTAGACCCTTCGAGCGAGGCTCCTGATAGGTTTGCGCCCGACAGGTCTGCCCCCGATAGCCTAGCACCCGCCAAATTAACGCCAGTGAGATCAGCGTTCGATAAATCCTCATCCTGTAAGTCTACGCCTGCTAACTGTCTAAGCTTACCTGAGCGAATTGCTTGGAGATCCATAAGTCATTGAGGGTGAAGGGATAAGAAGGGGAATGGGCGAGGCTTATGACACGACCTGAGTTGCATCTAAACTGGCTAAGTCCAGCAAATCGTCATCGGAATGAGAATCTAGCAGCCACATGCCAGCCGCAATTTTTGGCAGATTCACTGAAAGATTCATCCCTTGTTGCATCGCACTGACCAGTAGCGACAGCGCTTCAACGAGTTTTGGATCCCAGCGCTCGTTCGTTTCGGCTTGACAAGCAGCAAACGCATCGGACAATGCTGTTTCAGTGCGAGCATGATCTTCGCTTGACCGAGCATCCGCGACCCGTTGCTGAAATGCGACTAACAGCCCTAAAATTCTGGACTCTAACGGAATTTCGTCTCCCGCAAGTCCAGCAGGCAGTCCTTGACCGTTCCACCATTCCGACTCGTGAGTAATAATGGTTGCGATCGCTTTCAGTCGCTGCATGGTTCGTAGAATTTGCGCTCCCGGCACGATCGGGCAACTCAACGGCGTAGGCTGGTCATTATTCTGATGACCAAAATTCCCTGGACTGAGAACGCTATCAGATTGCAAGAAGCCCAACCGATGCAATAGCCCTGCTAACCGTAGTCGATTCATCTGCCACACGGGAAGATCCAATACCTGTCCCATTGCCTCGGCGAGGGTCGCAACTTCGGCGGCTGCCATTGGATTGCTGATGTCGGTTTGATCGATGAGCTGTGCCAATCGTAAAAAGGCTTGAAGCTCATTTGAGACCAAATTGTTATCCAATCCTTCCTGATAACGATCGAGATGCTGTTGACCCGTTTGCAGATAATCGACAACTTTAGAGACGGCGGTATAGACTTCGTCGCGATCGCGCGTTTGAGCTTCCGCAATAATTGCCTTGACCTGTGACCGCAGGGAGTTGGCGAGGTCGGAGTTGTAGGAATCAATGTGAGCGATCGCAATCTCGACCGCTTCCCGAACCAGTTCTGCCTCAAACGTCCAGAACCCGTAAAACTTACGCTCTAAATCGTCTTTGGGAACTCCCCGAGCGCCGTAATCTTCCTCGGAAATCTCCTGACACAGCACCATCGCGGTATAAGTTGGCCCAAAGATCATCAGATGCCATTCTTGCGCGACTGGATCGCTCTTTTCTAGAGCAACCAAATCCACATTCGCTTTTTGGCTGGTTGGATGTTCAGCAAAGCCCGTGTCAGGCGATGCCAAGATCGCGACGTGCTGGGCACGATCGGCGAGTTCGGCATAGCGATCGGCCTCTTCGAGATACCATTTCCCTCGCTGAAAGGCGGTGACGACAAGCGGCGCACTACTGCACGTCAGAATGCAGTCCTCAAGGGCATGACACAGCGAAACAAGCGTATTTTTGTAATACACCCCAAAATTTAAGGGACGCTTACCCCCGCCTTCGGTCTGGTGAGCGAGTTTCAGATCTTGCAGAATTGAGCCTTCCAACATAAGAGAGATATAGGTAAGAGTTCAAAACGGAAATCTTGGGTCTTGCTAAATCTAAGTGGCACCGACGAGTTCAGCTTTTGCGATCGGAGCCGTTAAGGCTTCTTCCAAATCAGCTTGCCCTAGTTTTGCTTCTAGAATACGCATCACTTCACGCCCAAAATCATTGGGGTTGCGTTGCCAAGCTTCTAGGCAAACACGCCCAAAAAATGAACCCAGCGGTTCTGGATTCCACAGCAATTTTCTGACCGTCCACGGTTTCACGTTCATCGGGTCGTATCCGGGCTGAAGAATATCGTTTTTGAAAGCATACTCTTCCAGATGCGTGTGGGGCTGCAATCCGATGAAGAAAATGGCAGGCTCTACTTTATCTGCCCCAAAGATGCGCTCTAGCTCACGGTGGTAAGCGATTGTTTGACGAATGGTTTCCGGTCGCTCATCAATTACGTTAAACGAGTAGTTCACCGATACCACATCATTAAATCCAGCCGCTTTTAGATCGCGGCAGTTCTCTAAAACTGTCCGCAGATTGTACCCCATCCGCATTTTGCGGACAAGCTCTTGGGAACCGCTCGTGATCCCGATTTCAAAGTAGTTCATCCCCGTCTTGACCATCAGATCGCACAGTTCTGGCGTCAGATTGTCAGCGCGAATATAGGCTGCCCAATGAATATCCTTCATTCCTGCATCTAGAACCTTTTGCAGTAGTTCCACTGCGTCGTCAATATATCGTTTTGCTGGAATAAATTGAGCGTCTGTAAACCAAAAATTTCGAATACCGCGATCGTAGAGTTGCTGCATTTCCTTCACAACTTCATCAGCGGGGTTAATCCGTACTTGCTTGCCTTCAATGACGGTGTAGATACAGTAGCAGCAGTTGTGCGGGCAGCCGCGTTTTGTCTGTACCCCGATATAAAAGTCTTCTGACTGAAAGTAGTACTCAAAGTCCCTCCAGATCGACTGGATGTAATTGTAGTCGCAGGCGCTTTTCTCAATTGGTGTCGGAAACTCGTGAATCATGCGATCGCGCGGTTTCGTTTCACCCACAACATAGCAGCGCTCATCTAGAAAACTTTGTCCCCGCAGCAGCTTCTCTAGTAGCGTCTCCCCTTCACCGACCGAAACGATCGTGCCTTTAGGCAGCGTTCTGCTAATTTGCTCATAGAACACACTAACTGCACCGCCGCCCACAACGACTCGCGCTTCAGGACGGTAGCGCTTGGCTCGCTTAACGCCCCGCTTAATCAGGCCTAGATTCCGCCATAGTTCTCCGTAGTACCCTGACGCGATGCGAAGCAAACCGAGTGCCCCTCGAATTTTGAGCAGAGGATTACGAGCGTAATAATACTCAAACGTATACTGAAGCGGATTTCCACCCCGACCACCGACTGGCGCATAAATTTGAATATCGCGCCAAGAGTAAACCAGCAGCGTCGGCTTAAAGTCGTCAATACAGGCATCGAGTGCCGAGGCATAATCTAACGGCGGAATCGTACCCAAATCAAGGATTTGCTGCGCGACGTTTGGAAACTGTTTATGAACGTGGTCGGCAAGATAAACTGCGCCAATCGGGAAGATGGGGTTGCAGGGTAGGCGAACGTAGAGAATCCGAGTTTCCATGACAGCGTTACCAAATAAAAATGCTTGCGTCTCCAAACCGCCTAACTTTGGATCGGCAGTTGTAAAGCCCGCTTGTATCTCACGATTCTGAAAGCTTTTTCACATAACTTTACGATATCATTCACACCAGAACTCTGCATCGTTTTTTGGGAAACTTGCGGCTTTGGAGGTCGAATTTGGTAGATGGAGGTCTTTCGCACTTGACGCGCAAGGCGTCTGCCGTTCATCGCTTTTTTATTTCTAGATCTCAACAAAGTGTTTTCTAAGCGGCTTACACCAAATGTAAACAGAAAGCTACATTAGTTGATGCACGAATTCTTAATCTAAATAAACAGAAATCTATCCTCCGATAGGACAAGGCGTACGGCTCTATCCTGAGAAAGATTTCTGAGTAGGAAAAGCGGTTGGTAATCGTGTTTACAGTTGTCCAAAATCCTAGAGTGTTAGTGTTCGATTACTAACTCACTCCCTACACAAAAGGTGTCATTTTGATCATGGCTCAGATTCTCGACCCAATTCCTTCTGACAGCTCGGATTACGTCGTCTGCTGCTATGTAAATGCAACGAGCCAAATTCAGATTGCTCGAATTACAAATATCGCAAACTGGTATTTCGAGCGAGTTGTTTTTCCGGGGCAACGGCTGATGTTTGAAGCCCTCCCTGAAGCTCATCTAGAGATTCACTCGGGCATGATGGCAAGCGCCATTCTGTCTGATACCATTCCATGCTTGACCTTGTGTTTGCAAAGCGTTCAAGAGATTGAGGCTGAAGCAGCGTCTTCTACAGTCTTAACCTCTGCCGAGTAATGCATAGTTTTGACCCGACAACATTAAGAAAAATTGAATAAAACGCTTGATATTGATCTGTGAAATGATTAGTGCAAAAGCATCTGTTTCTGTCGCAAAAAAAGCATTCAAGCTATGTAGAAAGAGCAAGTGTTAAGGGCGAAGTAAAGAGCAAGGGTTCAGTGTGAAGAGCAGCCGCGAGGGGAAAGTTGCTGCTCTTTTTTCTAAAACACTAAAATAAGGCTTTGCTTTAGGATTAACATTTTGGACTTGCCATCATTTCTTTGGCTGTGGAAAATTGCGGCTTGGGCAATGGGACTCGCGATCGCAGCCTACCTTCTTCAAGCGGTCACCGGATTCAGCTTTCTCATCTTCCGTCCGTCCATTCAGCCCCAGTGGCTACGCCCGCTACATGTCGTCACCGGTGTTGCGATCGCACTGCTGATTTTGGTGCTGCTCGCAATTGGCATTGTGGGTACATTGGGGCACTACGGCAGCTTAGGGCATTCGTCTCACTTGTTCTCAGGCTTAACCGTGGTTGAACTGGTCTTTCTATCGGCTTGGAGTGCTGCTCAAATTCGCACTCGCCCGTGGGCGCGCTCGGTTCATCTCATCGCAAATGTTCTGCTCTGCGCCGGCTTAGTTTGGGCGTCGATCACAGGTTGGGAAGTGGTTCAGAAATATCTCTAGAATGGTTTTTCTGGAGTCACAGCCGACGTTCGCCAAGATCCAGATTGAACGATCGTATGTACTTGCCACTCTGAAATAGGGTCAGGATAATCTGATCGATAGTGCCCGCCTCGGCTTTCGGTGCGGAACTTTGCACTTCTCAGAATTAAATCTGCAATTTCTAATAAGTTGTGCAGTTCACCCCAATCACGGCAGATCTGATCCGCATCGGGCACCTTAAACTGAAAAGAGTGATGCGGAGTGAGATTGAGTAACGTTTGACTCAGAGCAAGGGTGCGAAAGTCAGTTTGCCAAGACTGAACTTGCGCGATCGCAGCGTCTAAGTTTTTTTCATCACGACAAATTCCGGCCCCTTGCCATACGACGCGCGGCAACTCTAGCCGCATCGCCTGAACTTTCTCAAGGTCAGAGAATTTTGGCGGCTGAACCGAGGCTTCGCAGGACTGATCACCTAGTTCAGGCAAGTCTTCCAAAGCTAATTGAGCGAACTGCGCTCCAAACACCAAGCATTCCAACAGTGAATTACTCGCCAGCCGATTCGCGCCATGCACGCCGGTACTTGCCGTTTCACCAACCGCGTATAGCCGAGCGATCGACGTTTGATTGGTCAAATCGGCATTGATACCGCCCATCCAGTAGTGCGCTGCTGGAGCTACTGGAATCGGGTCTTGAAAGACATCAATGCCCCAGCGCTGACACACCCCAATAATATTTGGGAAACGGTGCTGAATCGTTTTAGCCGGAATCGGACGCAAATCTAACCAAACATTTGCTGACGCTGGATCGAGTTCTGTATTCTGCAAATGGCTAAAGATGGCACGACTGACTACATCTCTAGGCGCTAACTCTCCAGCAGGATGATAATCAAACGCAAAACGATGTCCGACACGATCAACGAGATGCGCTCCTTCGCCTCGAACGGCTTCACTAATGAGAAACCGAGGCGCACCGGGTTTAGTGAGTGCCGTTGGGTGAAATTGAACAAATTCTAAATCGCGAAGAACGGCTCCAGCCCGATGGGCAATTGCCACCCCATCACCTGTACTAACCGCAGGATTAGTCGTTTGCGCGAACACCTGTCCGCCGCCGCCTGTCGCGAGAATGACAGCCCGCGATCTCACCCAGTGTAGCCGCTCTCCATAGAACACGCTCACACCCTGACACACTTGACCGTCTAACCACAGATCCAGTACAAACGCTTGCGATAAAACCTGAATGTTTTTCCGACTGAGAACCTGTTCGGCAAGCCGACTCACCACCGCTCGACCTGTAGTATCTGCCGCATGGAGCACTCGGCGGCGAGAATGGGCGGCTTCTAGCGTCAAGGCCAGATCTTGTCCACGCCGATCAAATCCCACCCCTAGATCAACTAAGTGATGAATACACTCCGACGCGTTTTCCACCAAAAACTTCACCGCATCATAGTCACACAGTCCAACCCCTGCTTTCAGCGTGTCTTGAATATGTAATTCCGTCGAGTCTTGAGGGTCGATGACCGCCGCAATGCCGCCTTGTGCCCAATCGCTAGCAGAGCGAGATACTTCATCTTTCGTAATTAGCCCAACTCGATACTGTTGCGGCAAGCACAGTGCGGTGTAAAGCCCAGCCGCACCCGCTCCTACGACAAGAACATCAAACTGAGGAAGGGAGTTCACAGGAGAGACCGTCATGTAAAGAATTAGGGATAAAAAACGCTCTCCACGGTTGAGCCAGCGTTGCGGCTTGGTTCAAACCTTTAGATGGAGAGCGAAAATTTACAGACGAAGAACACGTAATGTTTATTCAGTTCAGACTACCTAGCACCTTAGCGGTATACACCGTTATTAATGCGGTCTTGACCTTCAACTAGTTCCTTCGTAACTTCTGTGACGGTGAAATTGTCTAGATTGTCTTCCAGAATGGCTTTCTGTTGAGCGGTCAAGCCAGGAATATCGAGAACATCTTCTACACTTTCGTAGGGAGCATTCTTAACGATCAGTCCTGCGATCGTCGGATACAAGCCCTTATACTGGCGGAAGTAGCGAACATTTGTGTTGTTCAGATCAAGCTTCCGTCCAAATGAGGTGGATAGTTTATCAGACACCACATTCCGCAGTTCTTCGGCGGTTGGGGCTGCCAACAGCGTCGAAGAGTGCAACATCACGCCAGGATGACCGAGATTTGCTGCCATTGCGCTCTGTGAAACCCATCCTAAACAGCTAACCATTACCGCTAGAGTGGCAAAAAAGCGAATCAAACCTTTCATGTTAATGTTTCCCTCCCAATTCAATCGAGCAAACGCACTACACAGCTTTTATTAGAGACTAGCATTTTCGGGTTCCACTCGGATGAAGAAGTTCGGGAAATGCGGTAAGAGGGGAGCAAAGAGAATCACTGCTGCAAGTTGTACGATCGCTCACCAGAGCGCATCAGCTGTACTCGGTTATGTCAGCTTTGCCGCCAAGAAAGCCGTCCAAATCCATAAAGGAGCACGCATAAGTGGGCGTGGGAGTGTCGTAGCCTTTAAGCTCCACGGTGTAAGGATCGAAAATATCGCAGTCATCGATGAGACGGGAGGCATGCTGATAGGTCGTTTCTCCGATCGCAATGTCCATCCCAATCTGTTTGGTTGCCGACTCTAAGCGAAACGCCGCATTCACCGTGTCGCCCAGCGCTGTGTAATCGGGACGGTCTCCACTGCCAGTGTTGCCAACCATGGCAAACCCAGTGTTGATTCCGGCCCCAATTCTGAGCGGAAAAGGTAGGGGATATTGGCCGTATAAGCTGTTGGTCATTTTGTGTAGTGCATTGACCGCTTGGAAAATTTGCAGCGTTTCGTCACGGCTCACGCCTTCGGTTCCATGTGTCCACACCGCCATTACCGCGTCGCCAATATATTTATCGACCCAACTTCCGTACTCTCGAATGATGTCTCCCGCGCGCCGAAACCATGTTCCGATCACTTCCGATAGAATTTTCTCGTCTAGCTGACGTGTCAGCCCTGTAAAATCGCGGATATCGACTACTAAAACAGAAATAAGACTCCGCACATGCAGCGCGGCGGTCGCCGTAAAATCCTTAGAGTCCAGTTCTGGAGAAGAATGCGTGGAAGGACTGACTGGACAATGAAATTCTAGTTCAGTTTGCCCAAAGGTAATCCGATCTCTGTTGCGAAGCGTGACCGGAATGCTGACCCTGCGACCATTGACAAACGAGCCATTGCGACTGCCGAGATCAATTAAGTAAAACTCGCCTGTTTCCATCGACTGCAGCATGGCGTGATTGCGCGAAATCCAGCGATCGCTAATCACGAAGGTATTATCTTCGCTTCGTCCAAACGTCCAGCAGTTGCCGTTGACCAACGGCAATCGACGGATTTCAGCATCGGTATGCAGGACTAAATGGGGAGCGGGTTGTAGAGTCACCACAGGCGTTCAAGGGGCACACATCATTCGTTTCTATGATGCATATTGACACACTAAAAGGTTTCAGTGGTAGCGCTTGGAATTCTACAACGAGAAAGGTTTGTTGCTCAGTAATGTCCGAGTTCTTAGCAAAGATTTTAATTTTGTCTCCGGGAAATCCCCCGCCTGAATAGGGCTCTAGGCAAACAGTGCGGCGACCCAGAAAAGGCTGTCTACAAAAATGGTGGCTAGGACGGCACCGCTAAATGCGAACCAATGCAGTGTTCTGAGCCTGAATGAAAAGATACCAACACTCAGTAGTACAGTTGCTAGGGCAATCACCCAAGTAAACCCCCAGGGGGTATTCATTTGTACTAAAGCCTGCTGAAAAATGGGTCGTACTGCCTCCGGTTCGACCTGCATCAGTTGTTTCCAGTAGGGAATCAGATCGGCAATATAGAAGTAGATGTCAGTGACGACCGTACCAAAGAGTGAGCCGAGGTAAAAGAAGTTGCCTATTTTGCACCAATTATGAGTGATGCCCCACAAGGCGATCGGTAGCGCGATCGCTTCGATCGGCAGATGAAGCCCTGGCTCCCAGCGAAACCATCCCCAGTAGAGTGATCCGGCTAACCATGTCCAGGTAAAGCCTGTCAGCAAGTCGCCCCACATCTGCGTCTTGGGCTTGGAGGCAAGCGTGATGCTAAGCCACACCCAAAACCCGGTCAGCGCTAGGCTCAGAAAGGGCAGCGATCGCACCAGCGGCGCTTCAAAGAAGACTGGAACCGATACCAAGAACGCCGCCCCGCCAAACACAGAGAGGGCAGCAGAGATCCGAGACGCTGGCGAAACAGGGGTTTCTAGAGCTAAAGGGTTAGACACTGAGCGTTGAGCTATCTCAGTATCTGGATAAAAGGCAGAATTGGGTGGCGATGACAACAATGGATTCTTAAGTCTGATTAATTTTATTTACGTTACTTAACATTACCACATCAATTTAGAGGGCTGGGGCTAAGAAATCGTAAATCATGCTTAAGGGGGGTATCCCCCCCCTGGGCATCACAATTTATCCTAGCGGAAATTCCTGAGCGCGATCGCATTCTCCGGAAAAACTAAAGTGCTAAGGTACTCAAGAGCAAGCAGCTAACCCAAAGGACGATCATTCATGAACTGGCTTCAACTCGCTCCCCTGACGGATCTTATCGCTCAGACAGAGCCGACGACTGGGCTTATAGCCATCATTCAGGGTGTGATTCTCGGTCTTGTACAAGGGATTACTGAGTTTCTTCCAATTAGCAGTACGGCTCACCTATTAATCTTTAGCGATATTTTTGGTTGGAAAGCGGTCTGGACAAAAGAAGCAACGGATGCAATTCAGTTTGGCAGTGTGATTGCGGTTGTAATGTATTTTTGGAAAGACATTCAGCAGATTTTGACAGGCGCGATCGCGGCGTTTCAAACCAAAGATTGGCAGCGCGAAGAGTGGAAGATTTTAGTCGGCATTATTGTTGGAACGGTTCCCGCCCTGACAGCAGGATTATTCATTAAAAAAGTTCTCAATGCATCGTTTGAGAGTCCGCTGCTGATTGCGATCATGTCGATTGTCATGTCGCTCTTATTGGCTTTGGCAGAAAAACTTGGCAGCCGCAAGCGGGGTTTTGAAAATCTTCAGGTGAGCGATGGCTTTTTAGTAGGTCTCGGTCAAATGGTGGCCCTACTTCCGGGAGCCTCGCGATCGGGATCGACCTTGACAGCCGCCTTGTTTTTAGGACTAGAACGCAGTACTGCGGCTCGGTTTTCATTCTTACTTGGCATTCCAGCACTGACTATCGCCACCTTAATTCAGGGCAAAGATGCGTTGGGTCAGCCAGCAATGTTGATTCCTCTGTTAGTCGGAACGGCCTCTGCCTTTGTGTTTTCCTATCTCTCGATCGCGTGGTTGCTCAAATTCTTGCAGCGCCAAAGTACCTGGGTGTTTGTGTGGTACCGGCTCGCGTTGGGTGTAACGTTGTTGATTGCGATCGCATCTCATACATTGAAATAGGACACTAAAATTACAACCTGTTTGATGACTGACGATCCGAGAGGGCAGGCGCTAGAAAATTTGAAGTGGCGAGCGGAATGGCTGTTTGAGCGATACGCCTCGCTGTTGCCGAGTATGAATGAATTTATGACCGAAAGCGCTCGGCTGCACGTTGCAACCCGAGTGGCTGAACTAAGAGATGCCCTCAGAAATTCTGAGATTCCGATCGAAGAAGTTCAGCAACGGTTCAAACGGCTCGATAGTAATTTGTTCGTCATTCGTAACTCAATCATCGTGGATGATCTGGGTGATTTGCTGCGATAACAGCGTGAAGCGCACCTAACCTACTTCCCCCTTGATAGACTGGAGGTTCAATTCCTTAGCCCGTTTCAATTCATGAGTGAAGCTTCGATTCGTCCTGCCTTAATTACTGCCGTTTTGCCAGGGTCGATTGCAGAAGAAATCGGCTTTGAGGCAGGCGATCGCGTCGTCTCCATTAATGGGCAAAAGCCCCGCGATTTAATTGACTACCAATTCTTTTGTGCAGGCGAAATTTTAGACTTGGAAGTGCTAGACACGAAGGGCAACGCACATCGTGTCGAAATTGAGAAAGATTACGACGAAGACTTAGGACTAGAGTTTGAAAACGCGCTCTTTGACGGGCTGATTCAGTGTACCAATCGCTGTCCGTTCTGTTTTATTGACCAGCAGCCTCCAGGCAAGCGAGAAAGTCTCTATTTCAAAGACGATGACTACCGCCTCAGCTTTCTCTACGGCAGTTATCTCACCCTGACAAATTTGCCCCAGCACGAATGGGAGCGAATTGAGCAGATGCGCCTCTCTCCGCTGTATGTTTCGGTTCATGCCACAGAACCAGAGGTCAGAAGCCGCCTACTCAAAAATCCTCGAGCTGGACACCTGATGAAGCAGTTGGAATGGTTTCAAGCGCGGCGGTTGCAAATTCATGCTCAAGTGGTTCTTTGCCCTGGAATTAACGACGGTGACCACTTGACCCGCACATTGCTCGATTTAGCTCAGTTTCATCAAGGTGACGTGCCGACTGTAACATCGGTGGCTGTCGTTCCGGTTGGTCTGACGCGCTTTCGCCCGACCGAAGATGAGTTAGTTCCGGTGACTCGTGAGAAAGCCCGAGAAGCGATCGCGCAAGTTGAAGCCTTGCAAGCCCAGTTTCGTCAGAGCTTTGGCTCGACCTTCGCATGGCTTGCCGATGAGTGGTTTTTGATTGCGGGTCAAGAGGTTCCTCCTGAATCACACTATGAAGATTATCCGCAAATTGGGAATGGAGTTGGCTCAATTCGGCTGTTCTTGAAGGAGTTTGGGAGAGCGGCAGAACGGTTGCCTCAAAAGATTGAGCAATCCTATCAATTTAGTTGGATTGTTGGAAATGCAGTCGAGTTGGCATTTGAGCCGCTCGTTCAACGTCTCAACCAAGTTGAAAATCTAACCGTCAACATGATCGCCATCAACAGCGAATATTGGGGACAAACCATGACTGTCACTGGATTGTTAACGGGTCAAGATATTCTACAAGCATTGCAAGGAGAGAATTTAGGAGACGGGATTTTATTGCCTTCAGTGATGCTCAAACATGATGCCACGGTCTTCCTAGACGATATGAAGGTAGAAGAGCTTGCACAACAGCTGAACACTAAGATTTGGATTGTTCAAGACGTGGATCAGTTGATTGAGACCTGTTGTGACCCAAGCGCTGAAGTTATTTATGCCGCTCCTCAGCAAGTCTGTACCGCGAGTAATTACTGAATATTTGTTCAGCAATTTACTCAGTAATTCATGGTTTTCCTTGACTTTTAGTAGACTGCTAAATGTAGCTCAATGGGCTGAAAGCTTTGCAGCAAGCGCCTCTCTTCCTGCTTTGATAAGTTGGTCCTCTGGCTTACCCTGGTGTTGAGTACCTCGGTATAAATTGATTCATAAAAAAAATATCAAAACTGCACCGTAAATTCACCCAAATCACTAGGGAGTCAGCAGACAATTAGATCAAGCCCTTCTCGTAGACCACAACACCTAATCAATCCTTAACTCCATTGCTTGAAGGAATCCGATATGCACGGCAATCTACCTCTTGTCTCGATTGGAATGCCCGTTTTTAATGGCGAAGATTTTTTAGAAGCTGCTTTAGAGTCGCTTTTGGCCCAAACATTTACTGATTTTGAGATCATTCTGTCGGATAATGCCTCTAGCGATCGCACTCCTGAAATTTGCCAAGCCTACGCCGCCAAAGATTCTCGAATTCGCTACTATCGCCACACCCACAACACTGGTGCAGCTGAAAATTTCAATTATGTATTTCGGCTGTCGCGGGGCAAATACTTTAAGTGGGCTGCCCACGATGACCTCTGTGCACCAACGTTTCTAGAACAGTGTGTAGAAGTCTTAGACAATAATCCGTCTGTGGTTTTGTGCTCGTCTGCTACAGGACGCATCGATTGGGCAGGAAATGCACAAGCTCCCAAGCTGGACCGTCCTCGTCGTCTTGATGACTGGAGCGCGTCGGAGCGCTTTGCAGGAATTGTGCTGCAAACGTTTTGGTGCTATGAGATCTTTGGCTTGATTCGTTCGGAAAATCTTCGCAATATCCAGCCTCAGCGGAGTAACTATGGCAGCGATCGCGTGATGTTAGCCGAGCTAAGTTTACAGGGGCGCTTTATGCAAATTCCTGAAACGCTGTTCTTTCGACGATTTCACCTCAAGCAATCAACCTGTCTTCCCTCAGCCAAAGCTCGTCAACTCTGGCAGAGCGGCGATCGTAAACGAAACCTGTTTTGGGAACGTGGCTCGGTCGGGTTCGTGAAAGCTCTGCTCAAAGCACCGATTACTCCCCTTGAGCGACTTCAATGCTTAGGCACAGTGCTGCGCTATTTAACGAAGTCAAAAAACTGGCTCTATTTCTTACCGAAACGGCTTCGGTACAAAAAACAAGAGCAGCGTAAACTAGAACCGCAGTCCAATCTTGCTGTCTTTTAACTCAGCGATTCATAACAGCGAGTTATCACGAGAATTACATTCTCAAGCTGTTCAAAGTGTTACAAAACCGTATACTTAAGGATGCCTTCAGATTTGTGAGCGCACCTTGGGTATTGATCTTCGCAGCTACGTTTATATCGATCGCCTCCAGCCTCAGCATGCTGCCTACATGGGCACCGAGTCCTTAGGATTTCTACCTTTACCGGGAGATGCCTCCCTCTGGCTAGAAATTTCTCCAGGCATTGAAATCAATCGCATTATGGACGTGGCGATGAAGTCAGCCGTTGTGCGTCCTGGTGTGCAGATTGTAGAACGGCTGTATGGTTTATTAGAGATTCATGCCAGCAATCAAGGTGAAGTGCAGGCAGCCGGAAAAGCAGTTCTCAGCGCATTGGATGTGCGTCAGCAGGATTGCCTCAAGCCACGGGTGATTTCGAGCCAAATTATTCGCAATATTGACGCTCACCATACACAACTCATTAACCGAACGCGGCGCGGCAATATGATTTTGGCAGGGCAAACCCTCTATGTATTTGAGGTCGAGCCTGCGGCATATGCGGCATTAGCAGCGAATGAAGCAGAAAAAGCAGCGTTGATCAACATTCTACAAATCTCCGCTGTTGGCAGCTTTGGGAGATTGTATTTAGGCGGAGAAGAGCGAGATATTGCGGCTGCATCAAGAGCCGTGGTTGAAGTGATGGAAAGTCTGCCGGGGCGCGATGATCTGACAACCGTTCGCAACGAATAAGAGGCAGCAATGGCAGATCCAATGCATCTGATGCTGCTGCAACAAGGAGCGGTGGCGTGGCTAGAGTGGCGATCGCAGCATTCCAAGCTTCAGCCTAACCTCAGTGATGCCGAACTTGATGGCTCAAATTTTCGGGGTGCAAATTTGAGCTACGCTAACTTACGCCGAGCCAATCTCAGTTGGACAAAGCTGATTGCTGCGAATCTCAGTTATGCCACGTTAAACCAAGCCATGTTGCACAAAGCTGAACTCATTGACGCCAAGCTTGCCTACGCAGAATTCATAGATGCGAGTCTAATTGGCGCTGACTTTCGCGGTGCAGATTTGAGTTTTGCAAACTTTATTGGCGCAGATTTAAAGGGTGCGACGTTCAACCACGCTGATTTAAGCCATGTCAATTTGATTGGAACTGAGCTGAGAGGCGCAACATTTCGGAAAGCTGACCTGAGTGATGCTGATTTGAGACGGGCCGATTTGAGCCATGCCAATCTGACTGAAGCAAATTTGGCCCAAGCCAATTTTTCGGCAGCAACATTATATGAAGCGGAACTTGCTCAAGCGCATTTGTATCGATCGCAGTTGCATAAAGCAAATCTAGTGCAAGCTCATCTGATCGCTGCCTATTTAGTTGGCGCTAACTTGAGCGAAGCTAATCTTTCTAAGGCAGATTGCGCTTGGGCAAATCTCAGTAAAGCAAATTTTGCAGGCGCAAACCTCACAGGCACAAACTTTAGAGGCGCAAATCTAGCTGGCGCAAACCTTGCAGGCGCAAACTTAAGCAGAGCTTGTCTAAGAGGTGCTGTCTTAACTCGCGTAGATTTGAGCTACGCAACATTAACTGAAGTCGAGTTAAAAGAGGTCAATTTCAGCCAAGCTCTTCTTCAAGGGGCGCTTATGCCCGATGGTAGCATCCATCCTTAAACAGAAGCGCTCTAATCTTTAGGATTAGAGCGCTTCAACCTAAACCATAATCAGTTAAAAGGGCGAACGAGGGGACTCGAACCCCCGTATGCAGGTGCAGGACTTGCTCTAACGGTTTCGATCGTGGGCTACAGTCGTGTGCTGAATCCGATTTTTGTCCCGCTACTCGGTGGGATTGGATGGCTCCCCGCGATCGCGTTTTCTGCTCTGATTGCTTCGGCAGTGCAGTACCTTCAAATTGCTCCCAGGATGCCGAAATATGCGCCTGATGTTGCCGATGAGCTTTCCTTCAAGCTAGGGCTGCAACGGTTCGTAGACCCCAAGGAACACAAAGACCAACCTTCAATGCTGCAACGAACCAAGCATTGGGCAAGAACAGAGCACGATCGCGGACACAAGCGCTCTGAACTGCTGTCCTACCTGCTCTATGCGGTGGAATTTATCGGGGCGTTCATGGCGTTTCCAATCGTCAGCGCTACCGGAACGCTCAGCATTGGCGCTTGCATCATGGCGACGATCGCCGTGTTTGGATTTGAAGCGTCCCTAGCGCTAGGTAATTGGGCAGAACAGACGCGATTGACCGGACGGGAATCGCAGAAGTATCGCCTGCAACGCCGTCGCCTGAGACAGGAAGCTGACAACGATATGTAGTGGAAGCAAAGCTCCCAACCGTTTACGCGCCTGGGAGCTTCTCAGTAGTTCATTGGTATTGAACAGCATGAGCAATCTATCAAAGTATGGTCGCAGCGCGATTGATAAGACGTTTCCCGATAAAGAAGAAACCGTATTCGGGCATATGGTCTTAGAGCTTGGCATGTCGCCTATAGATGCCTCCCAAGCATTGCGTCCGTGGGTTAAAGACTATTCTCAGGCGACTGATCGCGCTAAGTCTTGGGGGTACAGATTGGGCGTTCTAGGCATCGCGGGTGGGGTTGTGCTGGCAGCAACGGTCGGTATCGGCATCCCCGCGATCGCGCCTCTCGCGGTCGGAATCTACAACGTGTTCTCAGCCCGAAGCAGTGCAGAAGAACACAGCACCCGTGAAGCTGAGTTCCTCATCTTGAAGGAGTGCCCTGAACTGCTGAAACTGCTTTATGCACTCGGCAAACGGGGAATGCTCAAAGAAGTCATTGTTGAGTGCTACGACAGCCTCGTGTTTAGCTTCATGGGTCAATTCTCGCTGCACTCTCAGAATGGACAGCTATCCGGGTTCGATGTGTCAAAGCAGGACATTGTTGGACTGTTCGAGGAACTGATTCGCGAAAAGATGTCAATGGAGACAGGCGCTAAGGAGATTCTTGTAGACTTCGAGGCAATGAACTTTGACACGCTCTACCAGTCAGAACCGTCGCAAGTGCAGAAGCAATTACCCATTGGTGAGAACACTCGACTAGGAGCCGTAGAGGTTCCGATCGTTCCTGAGATTAGCGAAGCAAACTCCGAAGGACAGGCGCAACCTGCATCAAGTACTCCCTTGCCCCGCCAGCAAATTACCCAACTACCACTTGCAGAACGGGCGAACTATCTCATGTCACTACTCGCTGAAGATGGATGCGATTTACGTAAGCTATCGGGGCGTCCAACTCTAGCGGCTGGTGGATTGCAGCGCTCAGGAAAAACAACCCTGATCGCAATGCTGGCGATCCTAGAGAAGGCGATGGGGCAGCAAGTCTTCTACATCTCTCGCGACTCTGACCTTTACCCGATCGCGTTTGATGGCTACGCGGGTCATGTTCTAGACCTGTGGAATCAGGAATAATGGAGGAGCCAGTTTCAAACTAGGATTTCTCTCATGGTTCTCGAACCGGTTCTTTGCCCGAGTT
>NZ_JCACCM010000148.1:0-13095 GCF_059501405.1 Myxacorys sp. | reverse complement strand
CTATCGAGCTTGTACTTCGTCAAGCTGCGTCTTAATCTAGATGGCTACAGCTATACGAAACGCTGCATCTGTGGACTCAAATTGTCGGCAAAATTCGGTTAGCCTTAGCTCCCAAAATCAATCATTGGTGGCACTCGACGCTGTATGTGACGCCACGCGGATTAACAACCTCGACAATTCCTAGCGGTGTTCATAGCTTTCAAATCACGTTTGATTTTCTTGATCACCAACTTAAGATTGAGACGAGCGAGGGCATAACCAGAAGTATTGCCCTCGCTCCTCGAACGGTAGCTGACTTTTACCATGACGTGATGAACACCTTGAGCGAGATCGGCATTGAGGTGCAGATCTGGACGATGCCACAAGAAGTGGCTGAACCGATTCCGTTTGAGCAGGATGATCAACATGCTGCTTACGATCCAGAGTCTGCTCAACGCTTCTGGCGTATTCTGGTGCAAGTCGATCGCATCTTGAAGGTGTTTCGCTCCCGCTATGCTGGCAAGTGCAGCCCAGTGCATTTCTTCTGGGGCAGCTTTGATCTGGCGGTGACTCGCTTTTCTGGACGACGGGCACCAGAGCATCCGGGGGGTGTACCCAACATGGCTGATTGGGTCACGCGAGAAGCCTATTCTCACTAAGTCAGCAGTTGCGGCTTCTGGTTTGGAGGTGGTTCAACCGAAGCGCTGTTCTACGCTTACGCCTATCCAGCACCGGAAGGATTCAAAGAGTATCCAATCCAACCGCAAGAAGCTTTTTACAGCCCAGAGATGCTTGAGTTCATTCTGCCGTATGAAGCCGTACGACAGGCTGCTGATCCAGATACAGCTGTGCTGCACTTCCTCCAAAGCACGTATGAGGCAGCCGCGAATTTAGGACAGTGGGATCGAGCTGAATTGGATTACCATCCGGTGGTTAAGTGCTAAATGCTCTACAACATTTAATGTTTCAATGTTTCCGACTTGAAGATTGGGCATCAGCATAAAATCCCCCTGAAGCCGTTGTTTGGCTATCAGGGGGATCTGAGCGTTGATGATCATTCGGTGATGATTGAGCCTATTCTTCCTCTTCCTCTTCCTCTTCTTCTTCCTCTTCCGAGAAAAGCTCATCAACGATTTCAATGCCTCGCTCTGTTGAAATGCCTAGAGCTTCGCACAGATTATCGACGTATTCCTGCTCTGCCTCAGGTACTTCTCCATCAGCCGCAATCACGACTAAAGCAACTATAAGTGCGACTTCTTCGAGTCCCTCCTCTCTCGCATTGATAATCGCTTGTGCAACGACCGCCTCAACTCCCTCTTCGTTAATGAGAGTTCCAATCTCCATTCCCAGCGCTTCAAAATCTTCCTCGGAGTAGTCTTCATATAGGTCGATGCCACTCAGCATCTCACCTAGCGCGTAGGTCTCCATATCGTCGATCGCTTCACCATCTGCAAACGCAGAAAAAAGTCCGATCGCGGCGATCGCAATCTCGGGAGTCAAAGCGACTTGAGCGCCACCACGGGGCAATTTACGTTTAGGCATTGATTCTCCTAGTTTTTCACATTTATCAATGGTTGAATCGGCTTATTTCCACTGACCCAACCTGGTTGACTTTAGACTGCCCAGCAATAATTCAGAATGAACATGTTATGTCTATCTAACGTCGGCGCGCTCACACCGCTTTCTGCAAAATCCTTGGGATAGTGATGATAAATTCTGTTCCGTGCCCAAGCGTCGATCGGCATTCTAATGTCCCTTTATGCTTTTCAACGACGATCTGTTGACTAATGGACATGCCTAAGCCAGTTCCTTTGCCAATAGACTTGGTTGTAAAAAAGGGATCAAAGAGATGACTCCTCACTTTCTCTGGCATTCCTGGTCCCGTATCGAGGATGCGAATCTCAATCGAGTCAGTATCTACACACGCGGTACGAATCGTAATGGTTGCGGATAAATAATCTGCAATCCGTGACGCTAATGCTGTGTTCTCCTGCCCCTTCTCTGCTGTTCTGGATTCCCTCGCTTCCTCGATCGCATCGATCGCATTGACCAAGATATTCATAAAGACTTGATTGAGCTGTCCGGCGTAACATTCCACGAGAGGCAGTTGCCCATAATCCTTCACCACTACGATGCTGGGATTATGACTATTTGCCTTTAAGCGACTTTGTAGAATCAATAGCGTACTATCGATGCCTTGATGAAGATCCACGGCTTTGACCTCTGCTTCATCCAGTCTTGAGAAGATCCGCAGCGATCGCACAATATCCCGAATTCGCTCCGTTCCCACTTGCATCGAGGTCAAGATCTTAGGCAAATCTTCTGTTATGAAATTGAGGTCGATTTGCTCTAGAGTGGACGTGAGCAAAGGCGTCGGAGTGGGATATTCCTGTCGATAAACCTGTAATATCTGTAATAGATCCTGGACATATTCCGTAACATAGTCTAGGTTGCCGTAGATAAAACTGACGGGATTATTGATTTCGTGGGCAACACCCGCCACTAGTTGCCCCAAACTCGACATTTTCTCACTCTGCACTAAGTGAAGCTGGGCTTGCTGAAGCTCAAACAACGTCTTCTCTAAATACTGAGTCTGTTGTCTTAACTGCATTTCAGATTGCCGTACTACTGCCTCTGCTCGCTGACGCTCAAGAATTTCATTCTGCAACTGGTTAACAGCGGTGTGGAGTTCTGTATTCGTCTGTGTCACTTGGTCTAGGCCGTCTTCAACTTCCGCCTGGGCCTTTTCCAACGTTGCTAACAGGTGATTAATGTTGTTGGTCAGGCTAGATATTTCGTCTGTTCCAAATGAGGGTAATCGTAGCGAGATATTACGGCTCATCTGAATTTGGCTAACCCCCATACTTAGACGGGTTAATCGATCGAGCACGAGTTGTTCTAGCAGGAGGACGCTCACTCCACCAAACACTAGCCCTAGAAGCACGATCGCAATCATGAGATAGCGTTGACTACTGCTTCCCTGTTGATAAATTTCCCTAGGAATTTCGGCACGCAAAATCAGGGCGGGCTGATTATAGATATCGGTTAAAAGCACATAGCCAGCTAGAAGTTTTTCATTCAACGTGTGAATAGAAATTGGGGCTTGAGGCGAGAGAAATTGGCGGGCTGCTTGAAAATCAGCCGGGAGGTTAGTTTCCCCAATCGGATGAATCTGAATGGGAAAGCGAGTCATTTTTGACAGATTAGCGATCGCGTCAGCATTAATGTAGCGCCCGAAGATGACTACCCCCTGAGCCGGGCCTTTGCCTTCAGAGGTCAAAATAGGTTGGCAAGTGATGAGCAGTGCTCCTTCAGGAGAAACTAGAATTCCTGTTAAAGAACCTTTAGTTTTCGGATGTTCTAGAAAGATATGATTGGGTGCAAAAGATTTTGGCAATGCTGCCGGTATAGCCTTGATTTGCTTTGTCTTAAAATCAAAGCCTGTACTATACACGATTTGACCTTTAGCATTCACAAATAAAACTAAGTTTGTCTTCAGGTTAGCAAGCTGCTGTGGAACAAGATTTGACTTAATGTAAGCTTCGTTTTTATCTTGAATAAACGCATACGTATCATCCCAAGAAGACCAATCGCTATACCGGGACGTAAACGCCTCTTTGTCTTTATCTAAAACATTGACGACTCCTTGAAGCGATTGCCGAGCACTTTGTTCTTCTGCTGTCTTTAAACTGCCTAAAAGAATTGCTGAAGAAGTCAGATAGACAACGCTAGTCAAACCAGTCAGGGTTAGACACAGAAATAGAAGCGTTTTCTCGCGCAGAGTCAGTCTCTTGACAAGCGGTAATTTAGAAAAGTTCATCACTCATCATTCACTAAGTTGCCTCGATATACATGCCTAAGCTCTGACGATTTCTATTTGCAAATTAGCTCTAATTAAGTTTTTCTACTAAGTTTCTTGAATACACGTATCAGCAGTTGCCTCTAAAGTGGACACAGACGATTCATTATTCCCCCTTAAATCCTTTAAATTCTAGAAAGTGGTACTTGTAGACGGCTCAGAACGATGAAGCTCCGAATAATGAAATAGATATCCTGCACTATTTCGTCAACAGTCAAAGCGAGAACGTTTCTATTTCAAGATAGGAACATTTCTTTTTAGCGAAGAAACTGTTCTTCTCGGCAATAGAATGGTGCTGCACCAGCAAGAATTACTTTGTTGATAGAATAGAACTATTCATCGGCACGAAGAAACTATTCATCGGCACGAAGAAACTGTCCATCGGCATGAAGAGACAGCCCCATCAGCACGAAGAAACTGTCCATCACCGCGAAGAAACTGTCCATCGCCGCGAAGAAATTGCCCATCAATACGAACAGACTGTCCCATCACCGCGAAGAAACTGTCCATCGCCGCGAAGAAGCTGTCCATCAGGACAAAGAAGCTGTCCATCGCCGCGAAGAAACTGTCCATCGCCGCGTAGGAATGATGCTTTGGTAGAAAGAAACTTTTTATCAGCCACAAGGAATGATGCTGCAAGAACGCAACAAAATCTTCTAGGGCATGTTCAAGGATTAGACTTGCGTGGGGTCTATTCAGTGAAAATCAGTTGGCTTTGACGGAGAATCATCGGTAGGTTTCTGCTCCGAAGCCATGACCTGAAATTTGGATAGGGTTGCCTGTGTTCATCTGTCGCAGCCCATCTAAAATGCCGGAAGCAGTTGAATTCAGGGCTTGATAAACCGCATCCAGTTGCCTCGGATCTGGCTGATGCGTCCATTCATTCATAAAAAACTTCTTCACCTCAATGGACAACACACAAGCAGAGCGCGGAAAGTGCTGATGAATCCATTGGGCAAAGTGTCCACCTGTAAATTTCACGTTCTCGCGCACGTCGAGCCGCCGTCCTAGAAAGTTAAACTGGCGCAACTCGACTAACGCTCGATCAATCACTGGCGACCAATAAGAGCGATTAGCGCAACACGCAACTTCAGAGAAATTGCTTTGCACACTTCCAAAGGAATCGAGCGTTTTCGTGCCGAGATTGATCTCAGGATTGTCGCAGGCATCAGCAGCCTGTCCATCACGACGGTGATTATAGGTATGCAAATCCAAAATGACAAAGTGCCCAAACCGATGCTCCAGACGGCGGCAAACTTGCTTTAGCTCAGCGTAAAACGCATCGTATTGCGCTAGCGATCGCGCCATGATCGCTTCAGGCAGAGGTTGCTTCCAGACCTGTAGCCCCCACGCATCTTGTGGCTGTCGATAGATTGCGGCTTCACGCGGACGATTTAGATCGACCTCAAACCGCGATCGCAGCACGATCAGCCGAGTCTGAGCAATCCGAGTCCACTGGGCAGTAAAGGGATCTTCTTCCCGACGACGATCGCTGTGGTCTAAGGCGAGATGCGTCGCCACTTCTTCCCGCACAGCATGTCCGTCGTGGATTGCGGCTGCGACCAAAGGTTGATTGCCGATCGTCCAAATCCAAGGATGTGACGAGCTAATCGCGGTATGCGGATTTAGCATGGCTTCCCTCACCAGAATCATTCCCCGCCAACGGCAGTTCAAGCTGATGCAAGAGCGCGTCCACCTGTGCCTCTAGCTGGTCACAGGCTGTCCGTACCAGCGCTAATCCAGTTTCTCTAGTTAGTTCAGCCGTTGCTGGAGCAAACTGCTCTAACAGCCTGGCTTCGGTGGTTTGATACGTGTTTTCGGAATTGTCTGCCCGAATCGTCGTTCGGAGCCTTTCTAAATAAGCAGATTCTGCCGCTTGGTCTGCGGTTTTCTCATCGCGCTCTGCGCCGATCGCAAATTGCAGTAGGGAATCCAAATAGGTTTTGACCTGGGCTTGCTTCACGCCTTCGGTCACAGCGGCATATAATAGCTCACCATTGAGATAGGCAAAGTCGGGCACTAAAAGCTGTTGGTCTTTTACCTCAAACGTGTGAACGCCTGCGGCTGGGCGTACTATGAGCTTCTCTCGACGCACACGATCGGCAGCACTATATACCAAAGCCGCGATCGATAAAATCACGTCGGGGTAGTTGCCGTCGGTTTGGCGCAGTTCGATCGTGCCATGTCCATTGAGCCGCACAGGATTCCAAGCGGATTTGAGCAAGCTTCCACCTGCGTTGAGAAACTGCGTTGCCTTTCGGCTCAGCGAAGCCGTCCGTTCGACTCCCGCGAGATCCATCGCGGCAAGCCAGGCATAGTAGCGCTCAAACTGTTGCTCCACGAGGTGCTCAACAGTGTCTGCATACGGGCGCAGCGCTCCGACTTCTGGTAGGTGAGTGTAAACGCCTTCCCATCCAAAGGTTTCATTGCCGCGATAGTGAACGGTACGCGCGGCTAACCCAAACACTTTGCCTTCATAGAACGGGCAAGCGCGAGACAGCGCAATTACAGCCGCGTCCATTGCAGTGGCTAAGTTGTACAGATTCACGGCCTCGGCTCGTGCTTCGGGTGAGACTTGGTAAGACACACCCACTCGAGGATCGACTGTGCCCTCGGCTAACTCCAGATGCAGATGCGTTCCAATGCAGCGACCGGCATCCAGAAAGCGATCGTAGCCAACAGTGCGAGCCTGAAGGTGATAGTTCGGCGCATCACGGATGGTGGGGGACAGATGCAGTGGGTATTGGGAAAGCGGGTAAAGTCGCAGTCCCATCTGTTTTGCAGCCATCAGCAGGATCTGCAGATTGCGCAGGTAGTGGTTGGCAAGCGCTGCCACACTGTAAGCTGGCTCCGTGTTGATCTCGACCATGCTTTTCACAAACTCTGGCGCAAAGTTCTTCGGGTTGCGCCCTTGAGTTTGAGCGAGGTGATGACAACCCTGCAAGAGTTCATCGGCGCGATCGACAATGATCCCTTCTGCATTCACAATAAAAAACTCTTGCTCTAGCCCGATCCGGCGATTGAGATTACGCATCATAATTCAGCCTATCTGCTGGAACAATCCTAGTTGCACGGAATCACTGACTTGGAAGTTTGCACTTGGAAGTTTGACTGATTTCAATCCTACAGCACGTCTATCGATTGAAAGAGAGAAATTACCAAATGATGGCTTTAAGATAAATGGACTCTTTCCAACTATTGGAGATTTATTGTGTCTGAGGATGTTGATGTTGAGAAGCTTGCCAGTGTGTTAAACAACACTGGTCGACAGGGCAAAGAAAACTTTGTGAGAATGCTTTGGAATAACCAGCCAGGAGACATACAAAGCCAGCTCATGCCTCTGCTGAATGCAGAGACACGACAGGCAATTGCGCCTTCCTCAGATGGTTCTGAGCAGCAGGATACTTAAGCGGTGCGAAGCCGTTTGCCTGGGCGTGCCCCGGCTGAGTTGTTTTTGCTGCGGGTAGACTTGGCTTGGGTTTGAGGTTTTGCCCGTTGACTGCGGGGTTGATGCGATCGCTTCCGGTTCGGCTGGTCTGATTGGGCCTGGTCTGAAGCCGTTGGCTCGTATCCTGCAATCACGTCTTCGGTGATGGTTCGCTTGAGCAATCGTTCAATGCTTCTTAAGAGCGGGTATTCATCGCGGCAGACTAGAGATACTGCGCGTCCTTCGTTGCCAGCGCGACCTGTGCGACCAATGCGATGCACATAGTCTTCAGGAACATCGGGCAGATCAAAATTGACCACATAGGGGAGATGGTCGATGTCTATGCCGCGAGAGGCGATGTCAGTGGCGACCAAGACCCGAACTTTTCCCTGCTTAAAGTCACTGAGGGCACGAGTGCGGGCAGCCTGGGTTTTGTTGCCATGAATCGCCGTAGTTTTAAGCCCATCTTTTGTCAATTGCTCTGCTAGACGGCTGGCCCCATGTTTGGTGCGGGTAAAGACCAGCACCTGTTTCCAGTTGTGGAAACTAATCATGTAGGCAAGCAGTTCTTGCTTGCGATCGCGATTCACGGGGTGAATGATCTGGGTGACTTGCTCGGCGGCGGTGTTGCGAGGAGCCACTTCGATCAGAGTAGGAGACTTGAGCAGAGTGTTAGCAAGCTGCTGGATCGCTTTAGAGAAGGTCGCAGAAAACATCAGCGTCTGACGGGATGCGGGCAGCACTGCCAAAATTTTGCGCATGTCATGGATAAAGCCCATATCCAACATGCGATCGCATTCATCTAGCACCAGGATCTCTATCTGGGAGAGATCGAGAGTCTTTTGTCTCAGGTGGTCGAGTAGGCGACCTGGTGTGGCGACTATAATATCAACTCCCCGGCGCAGCGTTTTAATTTGCGGAATGATTCCGACACCGCCATAGATGACGGCTGATTGCAGGGGAAGATATTTGCCGTAAGTTTTGACGCTATCGCTGACCTGGGCTGCTAGTTCGCGCGTGGGGGTGAGAATTAGCGCACGAGGAGTGCGGTGCCCTTGGTTGGGTTTGGTGGTGCTAAGGCGCTGCAATAGCGGCAGTGTAAAGCCTGCCGTCTTACCTGTCCCAGTTTGGGCACTGGCGAGGATGTCTCGCCGTTGCAAGATAGCAGGAATCGCCTGTTGCTGAATCGGAGTTGGTTCGCTGTAGCCTTGTTCAGCGACAGCACGAAGCAGGTCGGTCGTCAGACCGAGGTTCTGAAATGTCATGGATGCAATTGCTCCTAGTGGTGCCCCTATCCCAAACAAAATTCTGGGACCAGTCTAAGAGCAGTAAATTTGTGATTCAGTTGAATGGCTCTGATAAGCAAGTTTCAACGTGCCAATAATAGACCGGAGTGTACTGGCAAGGGTTCATCCTAACAGAAATAGGGGTAAAGCGGCGATCGCCGCTCAATATTGGAACGAGCGTGAGATTAATAGCACTAGTGCCAGAGTCGTACAAGCTGACAATATTACCAATTCCTTAAAGCTCTCTATGCCGCGACGGTAGGTAATGGCTATGCCTGACCAACCATCAGTAATTTTCCCTGAATACTGCAACGGAGGGCTTCCTGGGCTTCTATGCAACCTGACCAGGTTTGAGAACAACCTTGATGCAGTTATCTTGCTTGTGTTTGAAGATTTCGTAGGCGTGCGGCGCTTGCTCTAGCGGCAGACGATGCGTGACCAAGAACGTGGGATCAATCTCGCCATTTTGAATCCGCTCAGTCAACGGGTGCAAGTACCGATGAATGTGGGTTTGTCCTGTTTTCATGGTTAAACCTTTGTTCATAAAGGCACCCATCGGAATTTTGTCAACAAAGCCGGTGTAGACACCCGGAACGGATACCGTACCACCTTTGCGACACGCCACGATCGCTTGACGCAATACGTTCGGTCGATCGGTTTCCATTCGAGCGGCTTGCTTCACTCTGTCGTAGAAACCTTCCAAGCCAAAGCCGTGAGCTTCCATGCCCACCGCGTCCATCACCGAGTCGGGTCCTATCCCGCCCGTCATTTCTTTCAGCGCTTCGCCAACCTCAACTTCTGTGATATCCAAAACTTCGGCTCCGCCGTCTTTTGCCATTTGAAGCCGTTCAGGAACCAGATCGATCGCGATCACACGTTCAGCACCCAACATGTAAGCGCTTCTAATCGCAAATTGTCCAACCGGGCCGCAACCCCAAATTGCTACAGTGTCTCCGGGCTGAATATCGCAGTTCTCGGCCGCCATGTATCCCGTAGGAAAGACATCGGTCAGAAACAAAACTTGTTCGTCGCTCAGTCCATCAGGAATTTTGAATAAGCCGACATCGGCAAAGGGAACGCGGGCATATTCCGCTTGACCCCCTGCATAGCCCCCAGTGAGATGCGAGTAACCAAACAAACCTGATGGAGAATAACCCATTTCGGCTTCTGCCATCCAAGCGTTCGGGTTCGAGTTATCGCACAGCGACCATAACGTTCTTTGGCAGAAGAAACACGATCCGCAAGCGATCGTGAATGGAACGACCACGCGATCGCCCTTTTTCACATTTTTAACCCCGCTCCCCAACTCAACAACCTCGCCCATAAACTCGTGACCGAGGATGTCGCCCTTTTGCATCGTGGGGTTCCAGCCATCATACAAATGTAAATCAGACCCACAAATTGCCGTTGACGTGATTTTAACGATCGCATCCCGTGGATTAATGATTTTGGGATCGGGGACCGTTTCGACTCTCACATCTTTAGTGCCGTGCCAACAAAGTGCTTTCATAGTTATTTCTCACTTAATACTATTTTCTTGGTCATTGTTTACATCTCAATGATTACTAACCCTGATTATTGACCCTGCGGTTGACCTTCCGTGGTGGCAATCTCGCCCGTTTCCATCAGCATTTTGAAGCGACGTAAATCATCTCCCAGTTGCTGTTCAGGTGCTTCGCCAAATAGCTTAGCGATCGCATCTCCGATGGCACCCGCAGGCGGGTTGTATGCCATCACAACTTTTACTTGTGTGCCTCGATTAGCATTAGGCGCAGCGCTGTTAGAACCATGGGAGGCTGGCTTGAAGTGAATCGACCCAGAATGATTCACATCGGCACCGTCGATCGACTTCCAAGCAATCAATTCGTTTTCTTGGTCTTCAGTGATGTCTGCATCCCATTCAACGCTGCCACCTAACGGCCCACTCGTAATCCAATGCGACCGTTTAGCGTCTTTCACCTCCACCGCTTTGAGATGTTTCATAAAGCGGGGTAAATTCTCAAAATCATGCCAGAAGCGGTAAAGCTCTTCGGGCGATTTGTTAATGGTGACTGTTTTCTCAACCTTAATGTTTTGAGTCATAACAACTGTGTCCTGGACGTAGCTCTAATTTGGTGAACTGTTGATTGTCTATACTTCTTTATGATTGCTCCACTTCTTTATGATTGCTCCACGCTTATGGGTCATCGCTTGCTGCGATTCCGTCTGTGTTGTGCTTGGCGCTAATCGCCACTTGGCAGTAGTGTGGGGTGCGGCTTTTTAATTCCTCTGATCCTAGAAAGGTGGCAGTGCGATCGCGTCTTTCTAATGAAGGATTGCGCTGAATCTCAAGATCGTTTTCGTTATCCGCCAACCGCAGCACCATAAAATGCTTTGAGCAAATCACGTTGTCGCTTACTCATTGCTTACTCATTGATGTTCAGTTCTATTCGAGGAATCGCTACGAATTATCTCAATTTGCTGTACTACATTTTTTTAGCTTGACAGAAGCCACCAAGCTCCTCTATAGTACTGACGTACTAGTAAGCTGACTGATAGGTGATAGAAGCCCTACACATCCTTGAGGAGAACGCTATGAATTTTGGGACTCGACAGACAAGTGCAAGAAAAGATATGAACAGTACCCCCGCTCCCCGTACGATTCCTTCGGAAGCTTGCAGGACAATCGCGCTCGACGCTGGAAATTACGATCTCAAATTTTGGGATGGTGCTGGACATCCGAGAGCAATTCGGTCTGTCAGATTCCAGCTTCCCCAGGGACGCGACCCAGTTCGCTACTCAGATAGCTCTCCCCTCATTGAGTTGCCCGATGGCTCACGTTACCATTTTGGCACACAAGCTTACAAGTACCGCAGGCAACAGCAAACGGTTGTTGAAAACAAAGTTGAACTAGCAAGGCTCCATTTATATGCCTGTTTAGAACCACAGCGTAACGAAGAAATTTGTCATTACCCGCTTCAGCTATACGTCTCAACGCCTGATTCAATTAGAAGCGCCAATGCACTGCGATCGCAGCTGCTCGGTATTCACGAATTCAAACGCAACGGCATTCCCTACCGCGTCACCGTAGAGCGAGTAGAAGTAGAACGAGAAGGAATCGGTTCTTATCGCTACGCTCAACAGTTAGGGATGATCCCCGATACTGGTTACACCATCGTTATCGACATCGGCGGCGGTACATGGCTCTCTCGGCTAATTGATGCTGAAGGCGATGTGATTGATGAAAACGTGATGGATCGAGGCGGGTCTTACGAACTGGCAACGTCCATTAGTTTTGATCGACGGTTAGCGGATATGCTGGGCACAACGGCTGACCCTGCGATCGTCATGGATGGCTTTAAATCAGGACATAGTTACGCCGATACTGGGCTGTCTTGGTCACTCTGGCTAGAAGAATATCTAGACCCTTGGTTTAAGGGCATCTTTCAAACCGTAAAAGCTCAGTACACGCCTTATATGGCGCGAGTGACTCGATTCCTAGTCACAGGAGGCAGTTCTCATCTCATTTCCGAACGTCTTGCGGGTCGCAAGCTGTTTGCCGTCATGCCCGATCCACAGTTTGCAAACGTGCGAGGATTGTTTCCGATCGCGGAGGGACTGCAACTATGTATGACAACAAAGTAAGACTCAGCAAAGATGTCATCGAGAAGGCAGAACTGATTGCCGCTGAATGGGGATTGAAGAACGCACGCGCCGCGATCGAAGCCGTCTTTCGCAAATATGCAGATGATTATTTGTATGGGCGAATGAATGGGAACGTTAACTCACCTCAGCCCCAACGAATGGTTCATTCGTTGCGTGAACCAAACGATCGCGACAGCCAATCTGTTCCGTGTGAAGCGCTCGATGAGCTAGACGATCTGTTAGGAATGTGAATAGCACTAGGGTAGAGCTGGGGTAGAGATAGCTGTCTATCTCTTCACAGTGAGTGAGATTTCTCGAGTGAGATTGCTTAGCGGCATCACTGGCATGACTCCGTTTGGATCACACTCTAGGCGGGATTAATAGATCAGTGATCCTACCCCACATCTCCCCAATGCTGAAAAACCTAAAGCGCACCCTGGTGAATGGCTACTCGGAACGCTCATGCAGCTTTCGAGAAAAGGGGCTGAGATTCATGGAATAGGAAATTCCGCCCTCGTTAAGTAATCTCAAATTGCAACTATCCCTCTTTCATCACCCTAGGCGGATGAAAAAGTAGAACTCACGCTTAGAGCACTCCGATGCTGCCAGCCAGAAAACCGATTGAACAACTGAATCAAGTACGAAAAACCTCGCTCCAGTGATGGTACTGCAAACACAGATAACCAAGGCTTGAGAATGCAGCAATAAATGTAGGGCTGAATGAGTAGTTGTAAGTTATGGAAGCGACTCGTCCACCTATTCGATGATTGCCAATAAGCATGAGTGCGGAATTTCTCAAGCAACGACTCTTGAGTTGCATCATCACCAGAATTTAGCCCATCGAACTGTAGGCTCACCATCAGATAGCAGGGCTGATTTATTGCAAAAAGGAAAAGAGGCGACAAATATCGTGAGCAACT
>NZ_JCACCM010000147.1:0-13114 GCF_059501405.1 Myxacorys sp. | reverse complement strand
GATTGTGTCTGCGTAGCCGCCTGCTGCCGTGGGGCTGTTTGTGGGGCTGTTTGTGAGGCTGTTTGTGAGGCTGTTTGTGAGGCTGAAGGATGAACGATCGCAACTGTTACGCCCCAACTAACCGGAACCCCGATTAACCCCGTTGCTGCCCACGCCCACCAGCGGCTTGCACCTTTTATACCAACCTTGCGCCATAACAGATAAGACCCAATACTAAGTGGGACTCCAAACAATCCCCCCGTAAATAGTCCTGCAAAACCGCTGAGTACTAGGTCACGAGAAGTTTTTTCGACTATGACAGGTTGCTGCTGAGATTCTGAAATCATGGGGGCGTAAATCCTACGAGCTTAGGTATACCTTTTCAGGGCGATCCTACTGTTGCACTCAGCTTTTCAGGCGCTCACAGCTTTCAAGTCTCGAGATCTTTATGTCTTTACCTATTTATTCAGCGGCGCTTTAGATAGAATTCATTAAGTTTTATTGGATGGAAGCAAGCCCTAGATAAAACAGCACAGCCGCTGCGAACAAGGCTAATAGAATCGGCGCGATCAATTGGAAGACGGAATCCCGCGATCAGGGAGGAAAGTTATCTCAACTGTAGGATTGCGGCTCTCCTCTGCTCTGGTGTTACTTCCAGATAGCGAGAGAGTTCATTCAATGACTCGTGACCCGTAATTGACGCGATCGTTTTAACAGGAACACCTTTGCCATGTAGTGAAGTGGCAAGCGATCGCCTGAAGCTATGCGTCCCCACGCCTCGCAGTTCTAGAGCCTCACAAACCTCTCTCAATTCCTTATCCAGCGCTTGACGTGAGATATACTCTGCCTTGCGGGTGGACGGGAACAGATAACCTTTAGACGGCAATGCAGCTTCAGAGAGGATGGCTACCAACTCCGGGTGCATTTCAATTTCGCGCGATCGTCCTGTCTTGGTATGAGTCAGTGCGATCAGACCTTCGTTGAGATTTAAATTTTCAGCTCGGAGTTTCAGTGCCTCACCCATTCGGCAGCCAGTGAACGCCGAGATCGCAACTGCATAACAATATGGCTTTCTGCACAAATTAATCACCGAGTCGATCTGCTCATTGGTCAGAATTGCGGCTTGACCTTTTCCATTGACCTTGGGCATAGCGTCACTCAAAACACTTGTTCTATTTTACTTGTCGTTTGCTGTGAAACGACAACGGAAGATTAACTATTTCAGCCATTAATAAGGAGCAGCCTAAAAATCAGCTTTTTAATTGAGAAATCATGTCAACAAAGTTTACGCTGTTTACAAATTAGCGTTGATTGCCACTTAGCCTTTGGTCGAAAGTTAAGCATCCTTTCAAACTTTTCTTATGGCAGAAACAAATATTTGCTATGACTACGAAATTTCAGAAGTTCGCATCTACACCGATCGCGCGGGTGTTGCGAATCAAATCGTCAAACGATCAAACGGTAAAGCGATCGTCACCGAATCCAAGCAGGGCGATCGCGTGACCTCTTGGTCGATCACTCTTCCGATGAGCGCTTGTCGGGGTGCTTATGCAATCACGAAGGTTTTGGGAGATGAGGCATGAGCGAGCCAAAGCCAACGATCGCTTGCCGTGTGGCTTCAGAAGTCAAACAGCAGATCGATCACTTGGCAGAAAGCACCCACAGCACTGCATCAAAGATTGTCGAGACCGCGATCAAGAACTATTTAGGGTTGGGGTCCGACGATGCACCGCTTTCTCGGTTGGACGCGATCGAACAGCAGCAACTTGACCAGGCTGAAAAGCTGGCAGAACTGAGGGGCACGATCGCAGAATTGCAGCAATGGCGCGAGAAACTTCGACGCCGAGGATTTTGAATTTGGCAAAACGGGTTCGAGCGTTAATTCCCTTTCCACCTCCGAACCTAACTCTGCATGATTGTCATGCAGAAGCATCGCAGGCAACCAGCCTTTGAGTAGAGGCCTCACTATACTTTTCGACAGCATCATTCATATCACTTTTTGCCGTATCCATAGCAGTTTGAGCATCGTCTAGTGCTTTTTCTGCCACCGCTAAAGCACCAGCAGCAGCGGCAGCGGCAGCGGCAGTAGCAGGACCAGCAGCAACAGCAGCAGCGGCAGCGGCAGTAGCGGCAGTAGCGTCGGCAGTAGCGGTCGCAAGGGCAGTAGCAGTAGTAGCAACAGTGGCGTCGGCAGCCTCATTTACAACAGCAGCGGCAGCAAGTTCACCAGCAGCAACAAAAGCAGCAGCATCTGCGATCAGATCGACACCTATCTCAACACCAGCGGCTAATGCCGCAGCAGCGGCAACATCAGTAGCGGTCGCAAGGGCAGCAGCAGTAGTAGCCGCAACGGCAATAGCTGCCGCGTTTGCAGTAGTAGCGGTAGTAACTGCAGCGGCTGTGGTAGTAACAGCCGCTGCAGTAGCCGCAATTTGCGTCTTGTTATAGACTACAGCCGCCGCTGCTGTCGCTGCTACGCCAGCAGCGGCTGTGCGAGCGGTTGTGCAATCTGTGAAAGCACTCACTTTTTCAGTGTAAGACTGCTTGGCTAAGTCATACTCTTTCTGAAGCCTAGTTTCTGTTGCTCTAGCATCCACGCATTTCGTCGATTCTGTCATTTCTAAATCTCTTTTGAGTTGTTGGAAGGGACAAACATCTTACTTCTCGCACAACAATATCAAAATATTTGATATTTCAAAGAAAATTTCTTGGGTTTAAACTATCGAAATTTTCTACAACTAATCGAAATTTATATAGCCAGGAGCGGCGCGAAGAAAACCTGACAAAACCTGACATTCAAACCAGAATTTGAGAGGCGCGATCAGTGAGGGGATGTTGACAAATGTTGACATTCAAAACCAAATTTGAGAGGCGCGATCGGGGCCTTCTCAATTCACTTCAGTTCTTGGTACGAGAGCGAACAAGCGTCACGAATCTGCGAAAATCGTCGGTTAACTCGGGCTCCTCCCAATACTCAGGAATCAGCATCATTTGAAAATTCACCCATTCCCAAGAGACTTCGTCTTCGCTGTAGTTTCTGGTGGCATATAGTGCGGTTGCGATCGCGTTTCTAATGAGTGGGTTGAGTTCCTTCATCTGTGCATCGGTCAGATGTTTGCAATGAAAGTCTTCTATCTCATTGCGGACCGCGATCGCAATCACCATCGCCAGGGTTTTAGTGTCTTTCAGTAGACGGGGGCGGCGCTTTTTTGTCATCTCTGAGTATCCACAAGGATCTATCTCATAGTAGCCATACGCCATCACTTCTCAAGACAAAATCGAGGCAACTGAAACTCTCAGAACCTGGTTTACAGCTTAAAAAATAAATAGGCTGAAACTTTCTGTTTGTAAGTGGTTAGCTGGGTTACAGCGATCGTAATTACGACAATTCCCGTAATTCAATTTCAGGTTTTTTCAGGTTTTCACCACTAACAGGGCTTTTCCTCAATCTTGAGGAAAAGTAGACAGGGAGCGCGATCGAACGAGTTTGCACAGTTTGCACAGGATGTAACGCGCGAATTTTCATCACCGACGATGGGATAGAGATTGAGGCAATTTGTGAGTATGTAGAGCCAGCGATCACCTGAGTCTTAACTGTAGATGTTGATTGGGTGAACTTTATTTGGATGAGCAGGGACGCGATCGCAAAGCCCGAAGTAGAAAAAATATGCCCCCTACGATCGCGCCCTCATGATCAACGTTAAGAACCTCGTCAAAATCCTCATCGTCGGAGCCGTCTTTACCGCAAGCGTTCAGATGTTCATAACTCCTGTATCTAAACCTGTACAGCAATCAGCAGAGACAAAACAGAAGTTGCAAGAGATTGATGAACTGTTGGAGAGGGGCGATCGTGTAGCTGTACTGAGAATGCATGGAGAGCAGTTCTAGCTGTTCTTGATCTCAACGTCTACGCAGTAGTAACGAACCGCATTGCTACCTGTCCCCTTCTTTCTTACCTTTAAACTCAGTCCAAGCTGAGATTTGCAGAATCGAGAAAACGCGTCTACAGGAGTTGTTTTCTCCGTAATCGTCAGCCCGCAATAAGCTTTGTATTGGGCTTTGTGCTGTTTTACAAATGCGAGGAATTGTTGAATTTCAGGAGACGTGTTATTGAAAAGCATACCTGATTCCGCAATAGCCTCAACTTCTTGCTTTAGAGCTGCAAAAGCAATCGATTCCTCATCACTCAGGGTCTCGGCCCCAATCGTAATCCACCAGCGCGAGCAAGGCCCGTTTAAGACTGGCTTAAGTTTGTCAATCAACCTTTGCTCAACGTGCCAAGCTAAATCGGCTCGAATGCTGGCGATATAGAGAAACACAGCCCCTTTCTCGATCGCAATAGGCAACTTGTGATGCATTGAGATTTTGCATCTCTTGGCAAGGTTGAGAGCTTTACCAACGTAGAGAATCTGACCATCATCTGTCGCGGCAAGATACACGCCTGAGATGGGCGGCAGTTCATCCACGTACTGCCAGTGGATCCTCGTTAGACGATTTGATTCAAGGCGTTCTAAGACTGACTGGGCGAGATTTAAAGCTTTTGCCTCGAGCGCAAGGGTGATCATGGTTTTTGTCGTGAACCTCTGAATAGCAGACTTGCGATAGTTCCATGCTCAGATGGAGAAACGTGAGCTAGGGTGCATAAAAGCCGCAAGCACGGACTGCTAGAGAAGGATCAGTTTCCTTATAGCCAGACGCGGTAAGGTCAACGGAAATTATTTCCTTTTCCTCATCAAATTGAGGTTTTCTCCGGTGCTGTTTAAACGATCAGTAAACTTTTTAACCCCAATTCTTTCAGTGTGCAACAATAGCTCTCAGCTTTTTAGCAACGACTGAGGAGCGTTTGTGATGCATTCTGGAAGGTCAACCTGTGACTAATGCAATCGAGTCTAAAATCGAACAACTGGTAAGTCAGTACGGCTACGATGCTCAAACACTACGGGACTTTGCCGAGTTTGTTCAATCCCAGCCAAAACCGCGTAAGAAGAAACCCACAACATCAACTCCTAAGCCAAAAGCTCTCAATCTAAAAGAGCTACAGGAGTCTGTTGCTGCTGCCTTCGGGTGCAGTGATATCAAAGCTTTGAAAAAACATGATGCCTTCAAATTAGCGATTGCAGGTCGCGGTCTTAATCTTCGTACAAAAGACGCTTGGCTGGCTTTATACCGTGAATGGGTCGGGGTACCTGAGACCGAACAACATGAAGAAGGTCCGAATTGCATCAACGGGATAGATGTTCTTAAAAATTTTCGCCCCTGGCATGTGTTCAGCCTTGATCCTCAAAGCTCGACCTCAGAAGACATTAATGCAGCATTTCGTCGGCTAGCTAAACAACATCATCCAGATGTTGGAGGAGACCGCCAGGTGTTTGAGCGGCTACAAAAAATGCGCGACTCGCTCCTAGCGTTTCGTTAACAGCGATTACCCTGACGCAGGAACTAAGCGACATGACTTCCCGTAAATATGAGCTGCTGTCTGACGATGAGACCGCTCAAATTCTTGGTATTGCGAAGTCTCGACTCTACAACGTTTGCGCTTTTTTTGATCAGCGTGACGATGACCAGTGGGACTTGAGTGAGGGTGAGCATTTTGAGTGGCTCAGCAAAAATATCGGCACCCGGCGCTTCTACGAAGAAGGAGCAATGGCGATCGCCAAATATTTGGAAGAAACAGATACCTCAGGCTTCTTGGCTAGCTTCATAGATAGCGTGATAGAACGGTTCACTCAACGTCGCAAACGGACTCGTCAAATGTTGGTCCGTCGTCGGGTAATTCAGGAGTTTCAGGATCTGAGTGGAGTTATCGTCAAAGGTGATTTAGTCTTTATCGATCGCCCACGAGTCATTCGTATCCTCGACACAAATGGAAAAGGCTTAAATGCAGCGGCTAAGCGAGAACAGAATAGCCCTAGCTTGAAGGGACGAGAACAAATGGAGCTAGGAGTTCACTTTGACAAAGTGGAGGGGGTTGAGTATTGGAGCCAACGGGGATTAGCACGTATCGCACACAATATGTCTGAGAAGCTAGCGCAGAAATCCCGTAGAGCCTGGACTGAGGCAGTTAATGAGATTATTGAAGATGCGATCGAACAGCAGAAGAAGTATTTAGACTCCTCTGCTGCACGGGTGAGGAGGGCAATGGATCAAGCAAAAGCATCTGCCAATCATCGATGCCAAGTGACCTTAGTAAAGCGAACGCCCGCTGCCCCTTTTGATCTGCATGTACACCACTTGTTCGACCGTGCAACACGACCGGATTTAGCTGCGTTTCACGACAACCTATTAGTGATGCATGAGGATTTGCATCGCAACTTTCACAATTGGCACGGAAGTCATAGCTGTGAACCGAAACATTTTATTGAATATCTAACCACTGTAGAGTCTTGGCGCTTTGAAAAGAAAAAATCATCCGAGAATATGCACCAGCTGATCAATCGGCTTGAGCAATTACAACGAGATTTTGAAAACAGGCATCGACTGACACAGGACTAAATGCTTGACAAAGGGCTAGAGCAGCATCGAGTGGCGAACGAGCGACCAGAGATCGCGCATCAAACCAAACCTCACTTTGACTCGCTCCCTAACTGCCAGGAAGGTTTTTCATGCCTTCTACCCCTATTTCTGCACGGTAGGGAATATGTTTGAAGCGTGGGGACCTATCAGAGAATTTTGTCCAATTCTTCGTAACTACGAATAACAAAAAGGAATCCATCTACCTAGTCAGAAGAGTATCTCTCTTAGTTAAGGCGTGCAAAGTTGGTACTGGAAACCTTACCTCAGTAAAACGTACTGCTAGAACAAGATAAGCGTCAGGCTTAGCCATTCAATAAATAAAGTTTCGTTCTCTAACCTCCCTCTAATTGGGGGAGGTTTTTTTCTACGTTCTAGGGGTCATTCTACGCGGCTGGATAGTTGGAAGTGAGCTGCCAGAATTCAGCAGGAGTACGGTGATGATTAGAGGTCTCTGAACACACTGCAAAGACAATTATTGAAGTGATGCTGATTAAGAATCGTAGGTAGAAAGTTCTACGATTTTGGATAGAAACCATGCCGCATCAAAACGAAATACACCTTGAACCGCTTCAAAATGGAAGCGGTTTTTTATTAGCGATGCAGGAGCCAAGAGTTCCATCGCTCTGCCGCAGTCTTCACGAAGCCAACAGCAGCATTACTGCGGGTGAGGTGAACGAACGAGCGAAACTTGTTCGTGTGTGAGACTTGCTATATAACACTTCGGTTAATATACAGGCTCTCACACACGGTAGTCATGAAATAGGGTATACCAAAATTAAATAGTGCTAAAACCCTTTACCCCTAATGATTTTATGGAAATTCAATTTTACTTTGGGGTAGTAGGGGTCGCAGGTTCAAATCCTGTCGCTCCGATAAAAGCAAAACCCGCTCTAAGAGCGGGTTTCCGCTTATTCAAGAGTCTAAAGATTATTCCTAAAACGGGTGCATAAAGTGGGGCAATCTAGGACGATTTAGCGCGATCTCGGGCATCTATTGGGATCGGTTTGGGAGGAAGATGAGGGGTGATTTCGTCAATTCGGAGTTCGATCCCAATGAAAGCTTCTAAAGGAACGGTACAGATTCGGGTTGTTGGCGATCGCTTGTGGTTGCGGTGGACCTGGAGCAAAGAGCTAAGCGGTGATGGCAAACGATTTGAACTTGCGCTCGGGCTACCGGATACCCCGACCAATCGTAAGGTTGCTGAATTCAAGGCAAAACTGATCGAAAAAGATTTAGCCAACGGAGACTTCGATTCATCGCTGGGCAAATACCGACCGAATTACGAACCCAGGTCTTCTGTAAAGGTCTTTGATCTATTTAATTCATTTATTAATTACAAATCTAATTTTGTTTATAAAGACACCCTGATCAAATACAAGGCACTCCTAAATCAACTCAAAACTCATTTCAAGCAAAAAACAGCCGTCAGCATTGGGGAAGCTGAGGCTGTTGGGTTTAGAGATTGGTTGGCAGAAACATTAGCCCCGACCACGGTTCAGGAGCGATTAACCTTGCTCTCTGCCTGCTGGGAATGGGGGATGAAGCGAAACAGCGTGACTCAGAACCCGTGGAGTGAGCTAGTTCGCAGCGTCAAAATTCCGCCGAAACAGAAGCCGAACCCGTTTAGTAGCGAAGAGATTCGGCAAATTATCAACGGGTTTAGAACCGATCCGGAATACAGCTACTACACCGATTTTGTCGAGTTTATCTTGGGCACAGGCTGCCGCACCGGAGAGGCGATCGCCCTGTGTTGGAAGCACGTCAAAGACGATGGCTCGATGGTCTGGATTGGTGAGTCAGTGACGGTGAGGCGCGATCGCAAGAGCACGAAAACCTACCAATCACGAGAATTACCGCTCACTCCCAAGCTTGCACAGCTGCTGCTGGCACGAAAACCTAAATCTGCCTTACCGGATGACGCGGTGTTTCCGTCGCGCCGAGGCAAGCTGATTAACCAGAAAGACTTTGCTCAGCGCCCGTGGACAAAGGTTTTAGAGAAGTTAGGCGTGGATTACCGTCGCCCCTACAATTCGCGCCACACGATGATCTCTCACTCGATTTTTGAGCATGGGATGAATCCGGCAAAGGTAGCAAGGCTAGTGGGCAACGACCCGAAGGTGCTGTTTAAGAGCTATCTAGGGGACGTGGGAGACTTGCCTCAGTTGCCTGACTTGCTGGAGTAATCATGCTGATTTCCTCCGTTTGGGTTGGTTGCGGGTGAGGGTACGTTGATACCCCTCGATCGCAGCTAAATGCCCGTCTGTGTCATGCCGATGCGCCATCCAATCTCGTAACAGCTGCTCGTTGTAGAGGATCTGCCGCCCCACTTTCTGGTAGTGAATACCTTCGATCCACCCAATGTGAGGGTTGCTACGCCATCGTTTCAGCGTGTCTGCATGTGCGTTTACGATTTCACCCGCTTTGTGCTTATCGATCCATTCGTACTGCATTGTTTACGTTTAGCGATTCGCTTTCAACTCGGTTTCGACTCTCCGGTAGTGCCCGCAATGGGAAACTAAAAACCCTTCTTCAACTAGCTCTTTAAGAGCATCTGACACCTCTCCCCACCGTAGATTCCAATGCTTTGCAATTTTGGCGGGATAGCCACGATCGTTCTCCTCGAAGTACTCGCGAACCAGACGCTTAATTTTCCAGTCGTCAGGCAAAGATTGCTCTATCGACTCGCCATTGCTCTCGCCTGTAAATGGATTTGAACTAACCTTCATGCTGCTACCTCCTTGCTCCTTTAACGTGTGGTCGAAATGTCCAGTTGATCCGCTCTCCCAGCGGCTTAGCCGTCTTTGAAACTTGGTGAACATGGGTCGATTGGCAGCCCGGACGCATGAATATCAGCGACCCGTGCTCTAGCTCGAAATGCTGCGTCTCGCCCCGGCTTCCCTTGGGTTTAATGCTGAATCGGCACGTGGCTCCAAGAGAGATAGACGCGATCGCAGGCTTCTCACCCATTGTTGGTTCTTTATCAGCGTGCCATCCAATCGAGTCCTTCCCGTTGCGATAGCGGTTGCCGATGACGATGTGGTAGCGATAGCCCGTGTGATCCTCGATCTTTTCTCTTAACCATTGCAGGGGGTCTGCCCAGGGCGATGGTTGAAGCAATACGGTTTTGCTGTAGAGGTAATCGCAGCCCTCGTCCCCATAAATCGCTTCTAGTCGGGGAACGTCCAGCCACTTGCCCAACATGCGGATCTGGTTTTGCTGCCAGTCCAGCTGCTGGCTTGCCTCAAACAGCCAATCCGCTTCTTGGGGTGAGAGGAAGTTGGGATAGAAGTCTACTGGAGCCATGAGTGTTCTCTCGTCGATTAGCTCTAGTTGAGTGCCTTCAAGTGTCATGACGCCACCTCCGCTTCTATCCCAAACCGTTTTGGGTCATGCAGCATTTCTAAGTCGCTCACCACAACACGTCTGCAATCTCTGCTGTATCCACCCGGCGTGACGGGTGAAACGTATCTGGTTTGCACCTTGCCTTCGTAGGTGTAGTCCATCACCAGCATGAGCATGAGGGGGTGCTTTTGATCGCAGTCATGAATGACCAAATCACCAAGCTTCCAATGAGTTGTGTTGGGTTCGTAGTTCATGGCTCATCATCCGTGTGGGTCATGTGTACGGGTAGCTTGAATCGGTAGCCCGGTGGAATCTGCTGTGTAAGGCGATCTAGTTCGACCTTAGGAATGGCAAGCCAAACGTCATTTGACCCTTGCGAGATCGCTGTATCTACCAATCTCTCTAACCGCTCCAAAGTCCATTCACCCTGCGAGCTAGTAATAATCACATCTGGCTTTGAGCCTTGATTAGAGCGCTTTTGCTGAAGTTGCCTAACTTCGTTGAGTTGAGATCGTTTAGCCATAGTTACGCCGCCTTATCTATATATTTACTGTCTGTGACTATTTGCTGGGTTTGAGCCTCATCGCGCTCTAGCCACTTTGCAAACACTTCTTCTCTGCCATCGTCGATCGCTTCAAATCGATAGCAGTGAATCTGGGCGCCAACGCCGCCCACGCGCCGATCATGGGTGAGCTTGAGTCCTAACTTTCCTAGCAGTCGCTGAGCAAAGGAAATTGGAGTATCCTTCTGCCCGATCGTGATGTTGAGGGTTGCCTTAATTGCCCACCAGTCTTGCTGCGCTCGCTTAAACATCGCAATCAGCTTGGGATCGTGGCTCGTAAACGTCTCCCCTTCCACAAGCAAATCTTGAATGCCGAGTAGATCTAGAACTGCGATCGCAGTTCCCAGTGAGGCGCGGTTGATGGAGGGAATCCAGGCTCCACCATCTTTTAAGAAAGCTGAAACGGCTCGCTGATCACGTTGCTTCAGATACGGTCTACCGACCGTGGCGTAGTAATGGAGTCGGATGCCGCTATGCCATTTGTTGTCATCCTTCTCGACCAACTCAGGCGTTACCTCAACGCCGTAGCGTTGCTGCAAGAAGTGTTTTCGCTCCTCATAGAGTTCTGCGTCAGTTTTCTCTTTCTTGTCTCTCAGTCGTTCGTACTGATTCGGGGTTAGCTCGCTCGCCTCAGATATCGATTGATATTCCTTTTGTTGTCATCCTTCTCGACCAACTCAGGCGTTACCTCAACGCCGTAGCGTTGCTGCAAGAAGTGTTTTCGCTCCTCATAGAGTTCTGCGTCAGTTTTCTCTTTCTTGTCTCTCAGTCGTTCGTACTGATTCGGGGTTAGCTCGCTCGCCTCAGATATCGATTGATATTCCTTCTGAGATTCGGTTTGCTGATGGGTGACGAGTCGCTCAACGGCTTCATCGGGGCTGGTCTGAACACATTGCTTAGAGGCATCCAAAATCGTATGCCCTTCGTCTTTCAGTCCAGAAATCACCGTTTCGCGGTACTTCTGCATTCCCGCATTGATGCGAACGGCCATCTTTGCCCAAATATTTAGAGCGGTATTGTTGAAGTCGATTTCTTCCTCGACTAGCTCCATACACACGTCCTGCAGAAGCTGAATATTGAGTTGAACCACCTTGTGTTGAGCCGCGAGGAGCGATCTCAGGGAGGTTGCGCCATTGCCAATCATCTCTAGTCCGCGTGGGGCAATCCAAACGTGACGCTCAACAGGTTCCCTCAGTCGAGACAGAGCTTGCCGTACCGTATCGGCTGGGGTAACTCCCTGAAAGATGCCAAACACAGCGCCGAAATGCCCTCGAATATCGATGCTGACACCCGTTTCAACACTGGGGCTGCAAATCACAATGTCGTAATTCAGCAAAACTGTGTTGAGTTCGCTGATGCATCCAAAGGCAGGATGCTCAGGATTGGCAACAGATTTGGAATCAATAAATAGAATCCGCTTGTGAGGGAACTGTTCTTGCAAGGTTGCCGCAAGAATACGAGTTCCCCACTTCGATTTCTTACCCTGCGCCTGTGTCAGGATTAGAACCCGCTCGTCGTCAACAACTTTGTCCTCGATCGCGGCGTAAAGTCTCGCTGGGGTCTTGTCTGCGTAGTGGTAGGTTTTCCATCCCTCTTCTGGCTTCCAATGGTTGATGCAGATCCATGGCTCTACATCCGACTCAGCCAATCCCCGAACAAAGTCGATCGTGAGGTCTGACAAGTCAGCATCGAGCAAGACAATCTGTCCGTCTGGACTATTGAGGACGTTCTTAAACAGTTGCTTCAGTTGCCGCAGCACCATGATTCGATGCTTTTTGACTTCGGTCTCAGCAGACAGTGTGTGCCAAATGACCTGCTCTGCTTCGTCAATAATCACGATGCCATTTGTCCATCCTTCGGCATTAAATCATGCCTGCGATTCAGGATGTAGCGAGTCAACACACAAGCCATAGCCCAAAATCGTGCCAAATTCCGAGTTGCGAACGTCGGTCAAATAATCCAGTCCAACGCGCTTACAGATCGCCTGCACAAGTTGAACCCGATGCCCCATGAGCAGCACCCATTGGCCGTTCTGAATGGCGCGATCAACGATATCGATCAACGCTTCTGTTTTTCCGGTTCCTTTTGCAGATTTGTAGGCTCTGATTTTCGGTTGTGGGCCCAAAACTGAGAATGCACCAAGCTTGTCTTGATTCAGTTCTAGCGATGGCTTGTAGCTCAGTTGGCTGTAGCGTCGAGTTTCCCACTGAGGTAGGACTAGGGCTGTTTGAAAGTAGTGATCAAACGCTGCTTTGCCGCGAGCAACAATGAACTCGTCTACCCCTTTTTCGGGACCGGGAAGCAGAATGATTCTAACGGTGCAACCTGCCATCGCAAATAGCTTTCCAAGTTTGGCGATCGCTTTATCAACGTTGCGACGGGTTTCTGCTTTGGTGTCGTGGTCGAAGCAGATATAGATGGGGCGACCTTTGGCGCAGACTACTGCTAAATCTTCAATCAACTTCTGAGTTGCTGAACGATAGCCACTGAACACACCTGGAAGCGCGATCGCGGCATAGCCCAAACTCATCAAGCTCCCGGCTTTTTTTGCTCCCTCGGTGATGATGATCGGGATGGTCAGATTAGCTAGAACAGCCAGCCAGTAGCGAGGATTGCTTGGCAGACTGAGGGCATAAGCTCTTGTTTCAGTTTTGGGGGGTGCTTCGGGCGTTGCTGAATGAGAAGATGAATTAGCATGGAATCGGCACATCTCGAAAT
>NZ_JCACCM010000146.1:0-13299 GCF_059501405.1 Myxacorys sp. | reverse complement strand
TTGCTAGCGCCGATATTGTCGGGAAGGATTCATGTTTAATTGAGAACTTTGCAGATCCAGCAAAGCTTTGATGCCTATATGATAAATTTTTACACGTATCTCGGATCAATGCCTATTACTGGAAGCACTATTAAGCGATCGCCATACTGAGAGCAATAATCTCCCCGTTCGTTGTTAACCCTAACAGCATCTCTTGCTGTGGTTGAATACGCTGCCCTGTAATGGCACATTGCTCTTCTTGTTGAGAGACTGCCCTAAGCGTCGCCCGAATATCCGACATGGATAACAGTGGGGGATGAGAGGGCGGTGCGAAGCAGTTCCCCCTTCGGGGTAATCGCCTATCTTCAACCGAGTACGATTCTCGTTCCGAGAGGCTACGCCAACGCACCTCATCCGACACCATCTGCTGATCCACAAACTGCCAACGCACTTCTCGAATCAGGGTTTGATAGCCCTGTTCACCGGAAATCTCCCGCAATCGCTCCTTCAGTTCGGGTTCCAATCGAATACTCGTGACCTGCATTTCCGAAGTGCTGCCCCGCTTGCGTGTATCCATAACCGAACATCCTAAATTTCAATCAAGGGTGGACAACCTAATACTACAAGTGTAATATGTAGACATCCAGAATTGTAATACAAATACTACAGCCTTCCATGATACGCATCCTTCACGCCACCTTAGCCAGCGCCATGCAATGCCGACCTCAACACGGTCTAGGCAGAGCAGCGGTGCTGTTTGCGTTTGAGGGGACGTATTGGTTTAGCGGCGGTAAATCCGTCAGCGAAGGCATTGATAGCAAAATCGCCGGACGACTCAATCCGGATCAACCCACTAGCAGCGGGAGGTGCAGGGCAATCCTGACACCGACCTAGGGAAAGCCATATCCACTTCTCTCCCCCCGCTCCTGGTCATCAGAGGCGGGGGTTATTTTTTGAGGAGAAAACTCATGCAGACTGAGCAGCGACAGAAAATTCCCATAATTCAGAACCAGGTCGTAGTGTTTTCTAAGAACTACCTGCCCCTGGCACGGATCAACATTAAACGGGCGATCGTTCTACTGCTTACTGGACAGGCAGAGACTCTGGAGTTCAGCAGCACCCAGCAATGGGAAGTACGCTCTCCCAGTGTCGTACTACAAGTTCCTGACCACATTCGGTTGACGAGCGGCAATCCAGAGCGGCACTGGAAGCTTCCTCCAGTCAATCGTCGGGAAATCTTTCGCCGCGACAACCACACCTGTCAGTACTGTGGCAGCACTAAGCATTTGACGCTGGATCACGTGATTCCCCGCTCAAAAGGTGGAACCCATACCTGGGACAACGTGGTGACTGCGTGCGAGAAGTGCAATTCATGCAAAGGCGATCGCCTCCTGCATGAAACCCCAATGGTACTCAAAACCAAACCCAGAGCACCGATGCATCCCGCGATCGCCTTCGCCGAGCAATTTTGGAAAGAACAGCAGCCTATTGAACCCTGACCTCAAGCCAGAAAGGAGGCATGACCGATGTTGAAGCTGAACTACACCGACGTTGGGCTGTACATGGAACGGACCATGACCAACCCCGAACTGTTGATTGCCCAGCGAGTGCTTCTGGCGATGCGGTTAGGGCGATCGCTCCATATCGAACCAGGTCGTGCCTCCTTTCTGCTGCCTGCTGATATTCCCCAACTGAAAGTGCTGGAGATGGCACTGCATCAGAAGTGCGGCTCAGCAGTCACCCTCATTGCTGTAGATGAGGGGTTTGTCGAAGTTGGAATCAGCGGAAGCTGGATTGCCGAGGACAAGGACGCTCACGAAGGCATGTTCCTAACCGTGATGAGCGATCGCAATGAGTTCCTAATCTACAAGCTGTGGCGGATGAGTGAAGCCCGAATTTCCTCCCTAGCGTAGTGGGGAAACTCAGTAGGAGAGGGCAATACAGCCATTTCTTTCTCAATTGCCCTCCTACTTAAGAAAAAAAGTTGTAGTACGGGGTTGACAACTTGTAGCACGTTTGTAGTATAACTGTAGTATCAACACTACAACCTCTCACAAAGGCTCTGTAGCCACCCTTCTGAACCTAGACAATTGAATCGCCACCTTTGGGGGTGTAGCTTAGTCCGGCTCAAAGCAGTCGCCTGTCGAGCGAAAGATCGTGGGTTCAAATCCCATCTCCCCCGCCTTGTAGCATCGTGGACGAATAGAAAAGTCGCCGTGCCTCTCAAGCATGGAGAAGCGGGTGCAACTCCCGTCGATGCTCCCAATGAGGATGTAGCTCAGATGGACAGAGTGCTTGTTTCCGAGACAAGTGGTCACAGGTTCAAACCCTGTCATCCTCGCTCGTGGGAACGGATTGGCATCACTTGCTCCGAAACCAACAAACGGACGGTTGCAGGATTGGGGTTCAATTCCCCACGTTTCCACCAAATCTCCAGGTCGCCAAGTGGGAAGGCGTTGGTCTGCAAAACCAACTAGCGAGAGTTCGATTCTCTCCCTGGAGTCCAACTATTGCAGCGTAGCTTAATGGTAAAGCCCCAAGCTCATAACTTGGTCATTGCGGGTTCAATTCCCGCCGCTGCGACCAATGCACAGATGGTGTAACGGCAGCACAAGGGTCTCCAAAGCCTTTGGTCCGGGTTCAAATCCTGGTCTGTGCGTTCTACGGTGTGCCCTCATCTGAGAAGCCTACATACTGGTCACTCGCCTAATTAGCGAAGTAGGTTCGACTCCTACAGCCTCCGCCAACCGTGGAGGCTGAAAAAACAGCTTCTTAAACTTGCACGTTGTAGAAATCTCAAAGTTTGGTGCCGTAGGCAAATTGGTAAAGCCGTCGATCTTTCAAGTCGATGCTTGCGGGTTCAACTCCCGTCGGCACTGCCAAATTCAACATAGGTCGGCTCGCCTATCAGCGTGGGCAACTGTCTGTAAAACAGCCGCTTCTTGCGTTGCAGGTGCGACTCCTGCCCGACCTACCAATCTATGGAGAGTAAACCAATTAGGAAATTGGCGCTGTTTGCTAAACAGATGGATGAACAATTGTGGTTCGAGTCCACTGCTCTCCGCTGCGTGAGGACGTGGTGTAACTGAACAACATCTCAGATTACGAACCTGAAGAGTGGGGGTTTGAGTCCCTCCGTCCTCGCCAATTATGGAGGTTGTCCGGCACGGACGAGGAAAGCGTCTTGAAAACGCCTGCGGGTGAAATAGACCGTCAAGAGTTCGATTCTCTTAGCCTCCGCTTGTGGGAAGTTGGTGAAGCTGGTGCTCACGTGCCGCTGAAGACGGCGAGAAGGCAGTTCGATCCTGTCACTTCCCACTCATTGCCCCGTAGCTCAGTGGCAGTAGCGACCCCTTGCGGGTATCTGCGAAGCAGCGCGCCTGTTAAGCGAACGGTCGCAGGTTCAATCCCTGCCGGGGCAGCCATTTATTGCAGGATGGACGATTGGCAAGTCGCTCTGAATCTGAACCAGAGAGAGGTTGGTTCGACCCCAACTCCTGCATCCATTTCAATGCCCTGTGGTGAAACTGGCATCCACGTCGCTCTTTGAAAGCGAAGTTTCAGGTTCAAACCCTGGCGGGGCAGTTGGGAGGTAAACAGTCGCCTGGGTCAATCCCCTGTATTCCTCCCATTTCTCACTCCTGTAGCCCAATCGGCAGAGGCGGCTGTCTCAAAAACAGTCAGGTGCGGGTTCAAATCCCGCCAGGAGTACCAATTATGCTGCTGTAGCCCAATTGGAAGAGGTGCTGGTCTTAGAAACCAGAGGTTGTGGGTTCGACTCCCACTAGCAGTACCAATTATCCGGGTGTGGTGTAGCTTGGCTAGCACTCCTGTTTTGGGAACAGGCGGTCGTAGGTTCAAATCCTACCACTCGGACTTTGCCCTTGTGACGGAACTGGCAGACGTGCTGGCTTCAGAGACCAGATTTTGTGGGTTCGATTCCCACCAAGGGTACTGTGCTCCCGTGACGGAACTGGAAGACGTGCTAGGTCGAGAGCCTAGATGATGCAAGTTCAAATCCTGTCGGGAGTACCAAGCACCGAAGGCGGAAGTGGTGGACGCGCACGCCCGATAAGCGTGTTATTAGCAGGTTCGACTCCTGCTCGGTGTACCAAACTTTGGGTCGTTGGCAGAGCGGTTATGCAGCCGCCTTTTAAGCGGACTTATCCAGGTTCAACCCCTGGGCGACCCATGTTCAACCTTAAGTTGAGCAATTCATAAACGGGCTATTAGCTAAGTGGTAAAGCAGCCGCCTCTTAAGCGGAAGAGCGTAGGTTCAAATCCTACATAGCCCACCAAACCTACCCCTGTGACGCAACTGGCAGACGTAGCCCGCTTAAACCGGGATGGGTGCAGGTTCAAATCCTGTCAGGGGTATACGGAGATGGAGCAACAGTGGCTCGGAAGGTTCATACCCTTCAAATCAGTGAGTGCAATTCTCACCTCCGTCACCGAATGCTGGTGTGGCTCAACGGTAGAGCAACTGTCTTGTAAACAGTCGGTTGCAGGTTCAACTCCTGTCACCAGCCTCAGAATGTGGACATGGTGTAGCGGTAGCATGTGAGGCTTCCAACCTCTTGGTGTGGGTTCGAGTCCCACTGTCCATTCCAAACGCGATCGTGATGTAGCGGCGAGCATCTGAGTGCGCCACACTCAGCGCATGGGTTCGAATCCCATCGATCGCTCTCGTAGTCCTGTAGCTCAACGGCGGAGCATCTGTCTTACAAACAGAGGGTTGCAGGTTCAAATCCTGCCGGGACTACCAAACTGTGGGAGTGTCGCCTAATGGAAAGGGCATCGATCTTCTAAATCGATTTGTGTAGGTTCGATCCCTACCACTCCTGCCATTTGTTTAAGGCATTGCCACCTGGCAATCATGGGTCTGTAGCTTAACTGGGAAAGCGTCTGCCTTGCAAGCAGAAAGATGTCGGTTCAAATCCGACCAGAATCCACCAACCTTGGGTCTGTAGCTTAATGGCTAAAGCGTCTGGGGTTTGTGCCCAAATCTGTAGAGTTTACATACTTCCTCAATCATCGCTTAGATGGTCAAGTTGATATGTGCCTGTTTTGGTTGGAGGGTGGGAAGGCACAAAGTTCAATGAAACTCTACAAACTTGCACGAAACGAGCAAATAGCTCACCCGGAAAATATCGGTTCAATTCCGATCGGAATCCACCAAACTTGGGTCTGTAGCTCTAGTAGCAGAGCGCCTAAACCACCTTGTACCCCAATCTGCAAAGCTTACATACTAACTTCCTGTTAAGAAGCAAAAACAGCTTTGTGAACTTGTACGAGGGATGAGTGCAATTCTCATCAGGAGGCGACCGGTTCGACTCCGACCAGATCCACCAAATGGGACCATAGCCCAACTGGCTAGAGCGCCTGTCTTGCAAACAGGAGGTTAGGGGTTCAAGTCCCCTTGGCTCCACTGTGACTGAACCCGAAGTGGTGGAGGGGCTGGTCTGTGACACCAGTGTTAGCGAGTTCGACTCTCGTCAGTCACCCCAAATGGAAACTGCGGCTGAAGGTCAGCAACCTGCCTCGAAAACAGGCGTGCAGTGCATTCTGTAGAGGTTCGACTCCTCCAGTTTCCGCTCTTGGAAGTGCGGCTGTGTGGATGGCAACTGGCTTGGAAGACCAGAGGATAGTGTCACGCTATCAAGGTTTCTCCTAACGGAGACGCTCCGCGAACGACTCCTCCTCCTTCCGTTGTCTTATGGATAAGCAAGAGGTGATAGCAATGGTACATATTCGATTTGAAGGGCGCTCTTTAGACGTAACTGAAACCCAACTGGGCATTACCAGAGATATGAATGATGTGGCTGTGAAAGAACAAGTTTCAAGACATTTGGACGTTCATGCAAATCGGCTTTCTACTTATGTGGTCGATCGCCGTCCGAGTGGTGATCTGATCATTCGCCCTGAAGCCGTTTACGGTTAATCATTCAATTCCGCACCCTGACTTTTCCTAACTTGTGCGGAATGTCTAATCTTATTTTCACTTCGTGCCCTAACGGAAAAAGCTTACATACTAGCTCAGTGGTAGAGCACTTTCCTCATAAGAAAGGTGTCGCAGGTTCAAATCCTGCATATGAACAACAGCTTTTTCAACTTGCACGGAGTGATCCAATTCAATAAATCGGTGAGTGCATAAAACTCATTGGAGGTTGCCATGTCTGTCAAAACTTTAGAAATCTTGGAACAACTCAAATCATTAACACTGGGTGAAACGACTCAATTGGTGAAACAGATTGAAGCAACCTTCAATGTTGATGCTTCTACACCAACACTGATTCAGTTTAAGAAGCGGGATGACCAAGATGAGATTGAAATTGTTCAAACTGAGTTTGACGTAGTTCTGCAATCGGTTCCCGCAGACAAAAAGATTGCTCTTCTCAAAGTCGTTCGGGTACTAACCGGACTGGGATTGAAAGAGGCAAAAGCCTTTGTGGAATCTGTTCCCAAAGTAGTCCAGGCAGGACTGGACAAAGATGCGGCAGCAGCACTCAAACAACAGCTAGAGGACGCTGGAGCCATCGTTTTGATCACGTAGTTCACTTTATTTGGAAAAGGAATCATGTAACATGACACGCGCCACGTTTGAACTGACAAAACCCCACATCAACATTGGGACGATTGGTCACGTTGACCACGGCAAGACGACTCTGACAGCAGCCATTACAGCAACACTGGCAGCACTGAGTCAGGCGACACCAAAGGCATACAACGAGATCGATGCGGCGCCTGAAGAGCAGCAACGGGGCATCACCATCAACACGGCGCATGTCGAGTATGAGACCGAACAACGGCATTATGCTCACATTGATTGTCCTGGACATGCGGACTACGTGAAAAACATGATCACCGGAGCCGCTCAAATGGATGGGGCGATTCTGCTCGTTTCAGCAAACGATGGTTCCATGCCCCAAACTTGTGAACACATCCTTCTGGCACGACAGGTCGGTGTTCCTTACATTGTGGTCTTCATGAATAAGAAGGACATGGTAGAGGATGCTGAAATCCTGGAACTCGTGGAGTTAGAAGTGCGGGAACTGCTCACTGTCTATGGCTTTCCGGGTGATGAGATTCCGGTTGTGGCTGGATCTGCTCTCAAAGCATTGGAAGCCATGACTGCCAATCCCAAACTGCAACGGGGTGAGAATGAGTGGGTGGATGGTATCTATGCGCTCATGGATGCTGTGGATACTTACATTCCCACACCCGATCGCCCCATCGATCAGCCGTTTCTCATGAGTGTTGAAGATGTCTTCTCGATCATGGGACGGGGAACGGTTGCAACGGGCAAGATTGAGCGGGGTTGCATTCGTCCCAACGACAAAATTCAAATCGTGGGGATTAAAGCAACTCGCGACTCGATCGTGACTGACATTGAGATGTTCCAGAAATCTCTCAAAGAAGGAATTGCAGGTCTCAATGTAGGAGTTCTGCTGCGCGGTATCCAGAAGGATGATATTGAGCGAGGCATGGTACTGACAGCACCGGGTTCCATTACACCTCACACTCGCTTTGAGTCCGAGGTGTATGTGCTCAAAAAGCAAGAAGGAGGTCGCCATAAACCCTTCTTTCCTGGCTACAAACCACAGTTCTTTGTCCGCACAACTGATGTCACCGGAACCATTAGCACCATCACGGCTGATGATGGCAGCGCAATGGAAATGGTAATGCCAGGTGATCGGGTAAAGATGGCAGTTGAGCTCAAAGATGCGATCGCGATCGAGCAAGGAATGCGCTTTGCCATTCGTGAAGGAAGCCGCACCGTGGGTGCAGGTGTAGTTTCTCGCATCATTGCTTAGTCTCACCCAACCAAAGTGCTATCAGTAGTCATTTACATTGACGACTGATAGCACAAACCATCAATTTTTATTTGGCAGTTGTTGCCGCGCCCTGATCACAGAAGCTTACATACTCTCCACCAAACAGCGGTGCGTGTCTGGAGGGATACGCTGCAAGCCTGAGACCGATAGCAGGCAAAACTGAAGGTAGCCTATGCCTTCAGCCAAGCTTCTGTAACTTGCGCGGTGACTCTTCACCGTTGCGTGCAACATCTGCCTCCTCATCCACTAACTAGAGGAGGTTCCCATGAACAACACCGAACGCGATTTGCGGCTAGAAATGCTAAACAGCTTGCTCACCACCCCTCACCGCAAGCTAGAGCAAGTGGCAGAAATCCACAAATTGATCGTTGAACTTGACCCCATCTTTTACGGACACCTGGCAGTGTGGTATCAGCGCAATGGCGATGTGCGTGACCACAAGGAAGTGTTTGTCGCTCACTTGCTGACTAGCAATTTGACTGAGCACCGCGATGCTGGCTTCGTCATGCTGCAAGAGTTTCCACCTTATCAGGTAGCTCGCGTGGTGGACTTCATGAAGCAGCACCGCAACAAGTTACCTCGTTCCGCTCGGACTGCCGTGCAACGGTATCTGAAGGTGCGGGAAAGCAACCCTGCTCTGTTCGATCGCGCGGCTCTACGGGGACGCAAGGCAATGAAGCACTTGTATGCATCGTTGCACATTAAGCCTGACGAGCGAGCCAATGCCATTCTGTTCCGTGACCAGCCTCCTGTAGGGTCGCTGGCGGATGTGTTGAAGCAGCTTGCCAAGACTGGAAGTGCCGCAGAACAAGCACGGTTGATTGTCGAGTTTAAGTTGCCCTATGCGATCGCCATCGGCGCAATCAAGCAACTGACTCCAACAGTGCTGGTAGCGTTAATCAACAGCATGACTCCCCAGGAAGTGATCAACAACCTCAAGTCGTTGAAGGCAAGAGGGGCAATGGATCACCCAGAGGTCAAGGAATTGATCGATGGCAAACTGGATGAGGCATCGAAGAGTGCGCGGGTTGCAGCATTCAAAGCACAGATTGCAGCCGATGCAGCTGATCTCGATGAGGATACCCTTGCCCGGTTGGAGAAGGTAACAAACGAACAAGTGAAGCGGCGTGGTGTCATTACCCGTCCCACTGCGTTGCTTGTAGACAAGTCGGGTTCGATGGAGAATGCGATCGAGTTAGGGAAGCGACTCGCTGCCCTGATCTCTGGTATTACCCAGGCAGATCTGTTTGTCTACGCCTTCGACAATATTCCCTATTCTGTGACTGCACAGGGTAAGGAATTGACCGACTGGGAGCGGGCATTCCAGCACATCAAGGCAGGGGGAGGTACGAGCATTGGTGCGCCTCTGGAAGCGATGCGGAAGAAGCGTCAGATCGTAGACCAGATCATCGTCGTCACAGATGAGGGCGAAAATGCGGCTCCTTACTTCGGTGAGGTTTACAAGACCTACTGCCGGGAGTTGGCAACCATGCCCAATGTCGTAATCGTTCGTGTAGGTGGTTACTGCAACTGGTTGGAGAGCCAACTGAAGGGACAGCAGGCACCTGTAGAGACGTTCACCTTCGCGGGAGACTACTACAGCTTGCCGAACCTTGTACCGCTGTTAACGCGCCCTTCTCGTCTGGAACTGCTGATGGAGATTCTGGACATGCCTTTGCCTGTGCGGACGGACAAGTAGAAAGTTGGGACTGCCACATCTCTTTTGGGTGGGTAGTCCCCTTCCAATCAAGACTATTGGTGAGGAGGTGAAGACCCATGCCACAAATCTTTGAAGTCGGTGGCAAGGTTCGTGATGAACTGCTGGGCATCCAGAGCAAAGATGCCGATTTCTCGTTTGTTCTCACACATGAAGAGGCACAGGACAAAACGATTCATGAAGCATTCCAGTTCATGAAGGACTGGATGCTGGAGGCAGGGTTCAGGATCTTTCTGGAAACGGAGGATTGCTTAACGATTCGTGCCAAATTCCCGGCTCCTCATCAGACATTGGTCGCTGACTTTGTGTTGGCACGGCGGGAGGTGGAGTACTTACCGGGAACGCGAAAGCCAGTGGTTGTTCCGGGAACCCTGGAAGATGATTTGCAGCGGCGAGACTTTACGGTGAATGCTCTGGCAAAGTCTGAAACGGGAGAACTGATTGACCTGTTCAATGGGAGGGCAGACTTAGAAGCAAAAATGCTGAGAACTCCGTTGCCACCAATGGTAACGCTGGCAGATGACCCACTTCGGGCATTACGAGCCGTGCGCTTTGCCGTCAAGCTGGGCTTTCGCTTAGCACCTGATCTAGAAGAAGCCTTGCATAATCCAGATTTGCCTGACCTCATGGCAACGGTAAGTACCGATCGCGTGCGAGAGGAGTTAGCCAAAGCCATGAAGGTCAACACCTGGGATATGCTCAAGCTGCTGAATCGTCTTCCAGAACCGCTGGTGAAGAACTGGCTAGAGCGACCAGGGATGTGGCTGATGCCCACTACTCGGCATTAAAACTGTAGGGCAGGAAATCCTTGCCCTACAACCTTTTCAAACTCATGCCATGAAGCTATTAACAACCTCTTACGTAACCCAGACCACTCAACTGCCCCAAACCGGACGGCATATTGTCGCGCAATACGACGAAACTTCGGTGGTGGTCTATCAGGCATATCGTCCTGCGATCGCTCACTTTGCAGTAGAACACGGTTACTTTGGTGGAGAGTTTAGCTTCAGTCGCATGAGTTGGATTAAGCCCAACTTTCTGTGGATGATGTACCGTTCGGGTTGGGGCACGAAAGCTGAACAGGAAGTGACGCTGGCAATTCGGATTCAGCGATCGGCATTCGACACGATCCTGGCGAATGCTGTTCATTCCAGTTTTGTTCCAGAAGTCTACACCAGTGAAGTACAGTGGCGACAAGCTGTTGCCCAGTCTTCCGTTCGCTTGCAATGGGACCCGGATCATCATCCGTCGGGCGCTAAGTTGGAACGGCGCGCCATTCAATTAGGGTTACGCGGGGATGTGCTTGCCCAATATGCTCGTGACTGGATTGTTGACATTGAAGATATTTCTGACTTTGTTCAGCACCAGTATCAGGTGGTGCGATCGCACGATTGGGCACAACTGCTTGTTCCCAGTGAGGCAGTTTATCCAGTGGCTAATCCAGCGATTGCTCAACGTTTACAACTGTCTATTCCCTAAAAAATATGAAACTGTATCGCCCGGTTGGGGCTAAAGAACTGGAGTTAATTGCACAAGCTAACTTTCGAGCATTTCCTCCCCGGTTGCCGGAACAACCGATTTTTTATCCCGTGCTCAACTTCGAGTATGCAGCGCAAATTGCAGCAAAATGGAACACGCAAGAGCGAAGCTTTGCAGGTTTTGTAACTCAATTTGAGATTCAGGATGAGTATGTTCAGCGATTCGAGGTGCAAACGGTAGGTGGACAGATTTACAAGGAATTGTGGGTGCCTGCCAATGAATTAGAGGAATTCAACCACCATATTGTGGGTGAAATTACTGTTGAGGCAGCGTATTACGGAAAGAGATTCAAAGGCGAGATCGATCCTGAAACTAATTTACCAAAAGGAATCCAAGCGGTAACGCGGCAAATTTATTGGGTTGAATCACCTTGATCGGGTTGCTTATTTGGAGGTGAGCGTCATGAGCGACATGAAAAAAGCGTATGAAGTAGCAGCGATCGCCGTTCGTCAGCGCCTTGCCGAGCAGCGTCCTGAAGACCTGCAAGTATTAAACAAGCTGAGAAAACAGGATGTCGCTGTATATGCAGGGAGTTTCGATCGCGTTGAGGATATCCTTGCGTGTCTGAAAGTTCCCTGCGAGATGAATCCAGATGCCAAGGAACTGGATGCTCAAATCATCTTTGTCAACTGCTCCAGTAGCTACGACAAAGCACTGATTGAACATCTTAGCCAACGGGTGAATGAAGGCAAGTGGCTGGTCAGTTCTGACTGGGCACTGGGACGATTCATCGAACCCGCGTTTCCCGGCATGGTCAAGTTTACCGGACGGGCAACCGGAGATGAGGTGATTTCTGTAGAGCCAAGTCTAAACAGCCTGTGGTCTGATGTGGTGGTACTGGGAGCCGATCCGCAGTGGTGGTTGGAGGGCAGCAGTCATCCGATCGCCATTCTCAATCCTGACAAGGTAGCGATCGAGGCAGCAAGTCATGACTTGCTATCACGACACAGTGCGCCTGTGGTTGCCGTTAGTTTTGATTGGGGTAAGGGACACGTCTTCCATGTCATCAGTCACTTCTGGTGTAAGCGTAGTCGCACCCCCACTCAACGGCATCAGGGTCCCTGTACCGACTTCCTGAAGGCGGGTATGAAGCTGAGCGATGACGGGATTGATAAAGTGTTAGCGATCGCCCAAATCACAGCAGACACCCTCAATTTTGCTCATCTACAGAGTGTCGTCACCTCCACCGAGTTGATTGCCCAACTGTGTATTCGAGCCGCCCGTGCGGTTCCTGTCAAGTCGAGATCAGGAATCTTTGCCTGGTAAGCGGTAGCATTCAATGATCTCCTGCGTGCCCTAACCTGTAGAGCCTACATACGAGTACGAGAGGAAACGTGCCACTGCAAGCAGTGGGCGCTTGAGAACGGGGAGGGCAAAGAACCTGGAAGGTGGGCTTAAAAGTAGCCATCCTTGAAAGAGTGTGTAACAACTCACCAGCGGAGCGCCTCAAGTAACTGAGAAAGCGCAATGCTCTCAAAACTTGCACGCAGGAGATCGATTGAAGTGGAGGAACGGTATGGACAAGACACGGCAGATCAAAATTAGCAAATACCTCAGCAAACATCTGCGACACGCACCAGAGCGGCTTGGACTGACTCTGGCGATCGGGGGTTGGGTGAACGTCGATGATCTGTTATCTGCTTGTGCTGCCCATCAATTTCCCGTCACTCGTGCTGAGTTAGAAGAAGTCATCGCCACCAGCGATAAACAGCGATTTTCATTCGATGAAACCAAGACTCGGATTCGAGCCAATCAAGGACATAGCGTTGACGTTGATCTAGAACTACAGCCGCAAATTCCACCGGATGTGCTGTATCACGGAACAGGTGAACAATCGGTGCCTGCAATTCTACAATCAGGGTTACTCAAGATGTCACGGCATCATGTGCATTTGTCTAAAGATGTAGAAACGGCTCGCAAAGTCGGAATGCGGCATGGTCGTCCGGTAATTTTTGCGATCGCTGCGACTGCAATGCAGCAAGCCGGGTTTACTTTCTACTGTTCTGATAACGGTGTTTGGCTGGTTGATCAGGTGCCACCCCAGTACTTGAAGATCCTGAGTCTTGAGTGCTAAGGAGATAAACCATGCAATTACGTCGATTTGATAGCCTTCAAGAATTCTGCGATCGCGCTCAGGATTATCTACTCCAGTACGAGGCGGAGCACAATCTGTTACCTGCTTGACTGACAAAACTAAGAAGCTGGAAAGCTAGTGAGGACGGTGAATTC
>NZ_JCACCM010000145.1:0-13650 GCF_059501405.1 Myxacorys sp. | reverse complement strand
AATCTGGTACTTTGTTCACGCCTATAACAAATCATTACTTCTGTAGGACTACCGACGCATTAATTTTCCATAATGCTTTTGGAGCAAGATCGGGATTTCACTCAGGTCACGCATCTCTTCGTACAGAGGAAAGATAGGCTCAGTTTACCTCCCTAAAAAACAAGTTCCCAAGCCGCACTGGGCCTGAGAACTAGAACTATTTTTGATAAGAGACGAAAGGGACAAGATATTTAGAAATTTCTTCCTCGTATCTTGTACCCACTCCTTTCGCTAAACTGCCGCAAAAAATTCTTTCGACTTCACCGGATCAGGATTCATCGTCTGATCACCAGGCTGCCAGCCTGCGGGACAGACTTCATCCGGGTGAGATTGAACGTGCTGAATTGCTTGCAGAGTGCGAAGCGTTTCATCTACACTGCGACCAAACGAAAGATTGTTAATCGTCGAGTGTTGAATCACGCCATCTTTGTCGATGATGAATAAGCCACGCAAAGCAACTCCAGCATCCGGATCAAGCACATTGTAAGCAGTGCTGATCTCTTTCTTGATATCTGAAACAAGCGGGTAGACAATATCACCAATACCGCCTGCTTTACGATCGGTCTGAATCCAGGCGAGGTGAGAAAATTCGCTATCGACCGAAACACCCAACACTTCTGTATTGAGAGACTTAAATGCGTCGTAGCGATCGCTAAAGGCAATGATCTCAGTCGGACAAACAAACGTAAAATCCAACGGGTAGAAGAATAGAACTGTGTATTTGCCGCGATAGTCAGATAATTTGATTGTTTTAAATTCTTGGTCAACCACAGCGGTTGCAGTAAAGTCGGGGGCAGCCTGACCGACACGCAAACATCCTTCTTGAGTCATGAAAAACGTTCTCCTTAACAATGCATCTACGGTTGCGTAGGCACAGCAGTCAAACACGCCACTATGCACATCTCAGTTTATCGCCGTAATTCGATATTTAACGAACTGTTACGACTATATCATAGTCATAACGATTTTGACATGAAAATAGGGATAGGGGATGAAGAAACTATGAGAATAGAGACTGAGAGCCAAAAACACGGTATAGCTAGTGGACAAAACGGTTTTGGCATCTACCTTTGTCTTTTCTACTCAACCCCGATTCTTCTACCGACCTTACATCCTCTCTAAACACTCGCGAGTGGCTCCTCACCAATGGACTCGGCAGCTTTGCCAGTGGAACCCTCTGCGATGCCCGAACGCGGAGCGCCCAAGGCTGGTTAGTCGCTGCCCTCGACCCGCCCAATCGTTGCACCCTGCTGCTATCCCACTTAGACGCCAGCTTAGAAATTGCCGGATCTGTCTATCCACTCGGAACGAATGTGTGGCGCGATGGGAACGTTTCGCCTAAAGGATACCAGTTTCTAAACTCCTTTACGCTTGCTCCAACTCCAATCTGGCAGTGGCAAACAAACGCTTGGTCGCTGAGTCGCCAACTCCTCATGCCCTACGGCCTAACCGATAACGGTTCATCCGTGCCCCAGTTAGATCACCGCCTCCTGATTCGATACAGCTACAGCGGCAACTCTGCTGCAACGCTCCGATTGCGGCTTGTGATCGGCGATCGCGGTTTAAACCAGTTACACCAAGCGGCTTCAAAGATGCAGGTGTCGCAGGTTGTGGGAGATCAAGAGGTACGGCTACAAGCTCAACCAGGCGGATATGCCGGAACGCCTTGGTCAGTGCGTTGGAGTCGGGGACACTATTGCACTGACGGAACATGGTACTGGAATTTTGACTACTCTAAAGCAGCACCGGATTGGCTCCATCAATCTTCAAGAAAGGGTGGGAGTTCTGAAGATCTCTACAGTCCGGGATATTTGACGGTGCAGCTACAGCCAGGAGAAACGATAACGCTAGAAGCCAAAGTTGGTTGGGCTGAAGCAGGCGTGCCCCGCTTAAATTGTGACATGTTTGATCAGGCACTTCAAATGGAGCAAGCCCGGTTGCAGGAACAATTTTCACTGTCAAGCCTGGGAGAGGGGGCTTCTTTTCACCAAAAGCTGCTGCAAGCGAGCGATCGCTTCTTAGCCTTTCGTGCCGTCGCGGCGAGTCCTACGCTGCTTGAGGCTTATCCGAGCAGACACGGTTCTTGCGGCGTTGCACCTTGCGCGAATCGCGGACGCTACATGCTGATCGCCCTTCCTGGTATGACGTTCACCTCTCGCCGTTTTTCTCTCGCCCGCAGTATTCTCACAATGTTGAGTAACTATTGCTATCAAGGGTTGATTCCGAATGGATTTGCAGAAATTGACGGTAAACCAATTTATAGCAGTATCGATACATCGCTTTGGTGGATTGAAACTCTGGGGTTATATCTCGAAGCGAGTCAGGATTGGGATTTTCTGGTGCAGCAGTACCCAGTGGTGAATCAGATCTATAAGTCCTTTACAGTTGGAACGCTGCACAACATCCGTGTAGATGCCTCAGATGGGTTGTTGACATGGAGCAATTACTCCCAGGGGGAACTGGGAACCTACACGACTGCGCTGACCTGGATGGATGCGATGATCGATCATCAGCCTGTTACCCCGCGATGCGGCAAACCCATTGAGGTCAATGCATTGTGGTATTCGTCGTTATGTTGGGCGAGGGAGTGGGCAGAGCGGTTGAGCCAGCAAGAGCAAGATAATCTTGCCTTAGCTAACCAAGCCCGTCGCTATGGTCAGCAAGCCGAGCAGGTTAAGGAGTCGCTTCAACGATTTTGGAATGCAGACTGTGGCTATCTATTTGATGGCATTGAGCCAGACGATCGCTGCGATCCAGCAATTCGACCCAATGCGGTGTTGGCGGTTTCGCTGCGGCATTGTGCCTTTTCGCCGCAATACTCGCGGCGAGTGTTGCAGGTTGCTCGCGATCGATTGCTTACCCCTTATGGGCTGCGATCGCTTGATCCTGCTCATCCAGATTACATCGGTTGTTACGATGGCACGCCAAAGTCTGCCCATCAAGGAGCCGTTTGGAGTTGGCTTCTAGGCTCTTTCTTTCGAGCGTGGTCTCGCTTCTGCTCGGATCTACCTTTGGGGTTTGATTTGCAGCCGTTAATGGCTCATTTTGAGAATGAAGGCTGTCTCAATGCTATTTCAGAAGCCTTTGATGGTGAGGCTCCTCATACTCCACGAGGATCGGTGGCGATGGGCGTCAGCGTTGCCGAGTTGCTGCAGAGTGGATGGATTTATTGAAGCGGGATATCAACGCTGAAATCAGGTGAAGGCATAGAATAAAGGCAGAATGGATGCGATCGCTTCGATATATCTGCTTCAGCAGATCGATGGTGACTCTGGAAATATAGATGATGCAAACTCTCACTTTGATCGGTCAGATTGACGCCAACGGGCATCTTCGGCTCGATGTGCCAACGCAATTACCACCCGGTGAGGTTGAGTTAGTTTTGGTGATCAATCCCGCTTCATCCACACCTACTGCATCCCATAAGTATGACTTTTCGGATTTAGCAGGAACATTGCAATGGCGGGGAGATGCGATCGCCACACAGCGGACATTAAGAGATGAATGGTAATCGATACCTGCTTGATACGAATGCGATTATTGCCTTGCTTCAAGGCAATCAGCAGGTACTTCAACAGCTTCAAACCAGTGAATGGATTGGTGTTTCAATCATCAGTCAGCTTGAGTTTTTATCATTTTCGGGTTTGACCGAAGGCGATTGTCAGGTATTTAACCAGTTTCTTGAGCGGGTTGAGGTAATTGGGTTAAACCCCGATCAAGCTGACCTGATAGAACTGGTGATTCAACTGCGACAGAAGTATCGTCTCCCATTACCTGATGTCATTATTGCTGCTACAGCGATTCAATCCAATGCTAATTTAGTCACTGCCGATAAACAGCTACAAATGATTCAGAAATTAGCGGTTATTGATTTCGTGCCCTGATGTTTAGAGGCAATCGCGATCCACAATTTTAGCAATTCTCTCCTGGTTGCTCACAGGCACCAATGCTCACCCAACTGCTAGAGCCATCTGCCCAATGTTCTTTTTTCCAGATTGGAGCATTGTGTTTCAAGGTGTCGATCGCATATCGACACGCTTCAAATGCCTCCGATCGATGGGGAGATCCCACCGCAACTAACACGCTAATTTCACCAACTTCTAACCGCCCCGTTCGGTGATGAATCACAACATGAGTGACATCACTCCAGGTGTTACGAATCTGGGCGGCAATCTGACGAAACACCTCAATCGCCATCGGTTCATACGCTTGATATTCCAAAGCGATTACCGAATTTCCGTCGGTGTTGTCACGAACCATGCCGCTCATGACAACGATCGCGCCATTTGCCGGGTCATCCGCCAATCGATACACCTCGTCAAAGGATAGAGGCGCAAACGCGATCGCAAAATGATCTCCCGGATGGGTTGAGACAAAATGAGGAGTCGTTAAAACCATGAGGTGTTGTAAAAGAACTCATCCTCTATTGTGCATCTTACTGAAAGCGTTTTTTATGGGTGCGCTGCCGCATTAGTTCTGCGACGATCGCGACGAAACCAGATGTCACCATGAGAAAGACGCTCAACGCATTCATATCTGGTTTCACACTAACGCGAATCCGGCTAAAAATCTCCATTGGCAGTGTTGTGACGCCGCCGCCTGCAGTAAATTTGACAATCAGAAAGTCATCCATGCTCAGCACAAATGCCAGCAGGCATCCCGAAATAATGGCAGGCATCAGTTGAGGCAGTAGCACCATCACCAAAGCTTGAAGCGGCGTAGCGCCCAGATCCAGAGCAGCTTCTTCTAGATGAGGATTGAGATCGACCAATCGCGTTGACACCGAAAGCGCCACGTAGGATAGGCAAAAGACGACATGAGCCGCAATGACTGTCCACAAGCTGAGCGGAACCGCGATCGTCGCAAGAAACACCAGCGTCGCCACCGCGATCGCAATGTCGGGAATAATCAACGGCAGATAAGCCATGCCTTGATACAGTCCTTTGCCAAGAAATTGATACCGCGCTAACCCGATCGCCATCAGAGTGCCAATGACCGCCGAGAGTGCGACTGCACTGATTGACACCGCGAGGCTATCCATCAGCGCCGAGAGAATTCGGCTGTCTTGTAAGAATTGGCTGTACCAAGAGAAGGTGAATCCTGTCCATGCAGCGCTATTCGGGGCCTGATTGAAGCTGTAAAAGCTCAACACCGCGATCGGCAGATACATAAAGCCGAACATGAGCAAGGTAAATAACGCTTGCCAGGAGAATTTAGATTGACTTCGCATGGTTATCGCCGTATTTGATTAGAAGCGCGATCGCAAGACTGACCACCATAATCAGCATCATACTGAGCGCTGACCCAAGGCCCCAATTCTGCGTCGTACCGAGAAACTGGTTATAAATCAATCGGGCGGCTGTCATGCTAGAGGTGCCGCCGAGCAGTTCTGGATTGATAAAATCTCCTAGTCCGTTAATAAAGACCAGCAGCGTTCCCGCCGCAATGCCTGGCAATGACTGCGGCACGGTCACTTTCCAAAAGGTTTGTTGAGGCGTTGCGCCCAAATCTGCCGAAGCTTCGAGCAAGCGCCGATCGAGCTTTTCGAGTGAAGCGTAGAGAATCAGCACCATGTATGGCAACAAACTATAGGTCATGCCAATCAAGACGGCTGGAGCGCGATTAAGCAAGTCGAGGGTCGGCAACCCAAGGCTAGAGAGAAACGTGTTGAGTACTCCCGTTGGGCGCAGAATCGTAATCCAAGCGTATGATCGCAGTAGAGAAGAAGTCCACAATGGCAGAACAAATCCGAGCAGCAACAGGTTTCGCCAGCGTTGCGGAGCGATCAGCGCCAAATAGTAGGCAACGGGAAATCCGGATGCGAGGGTGAGAACGGTTGTTCCGACGGCAAACAGCAGCGATCGCCAAATCACGTTTAGCCGCTCTGGTTGAACAATGCGGAGGTAGTTATCGAGTCCTGACGGATTGACGATGCCACCCGGATTGATATTGGGAACGAGGCTTAGCTCAAAGATCAGCAGTGTGGGAACGACGAGTAACAAGAGTAGCCAAATTCCCGCTGGAGCGAGCAGCAATGTAGGCTGCACCCATTTGGGAGAAGGAGCCGTTGCAGTTGGTTCGGATTTTGGTACAGAAGAAGTCATGAAGCAACGGTGAAGTTGGGTTTCATAAGCAGAATACCCAAAGTTTAAGGTTGTGTTGCGAAGAATTTCGACTACGCTATTGATAGAGCCAAGAAGGGCCGAAAACGCCTCTCTTCATACTATTCGTGGCGTACGCTGAAATTTTCGCCACACAATCCTTAATACACAATCCTTAATCCAGTGCGATTGAACCCAATCGTTTGTCCTCAAAAATTCTTAGCCCATCAGAATCACGCGATCGAGAACGTGAATCACGCCATTGTCTGCGGCAATATCTGCTGCCAACACCGTCGCATTTTTCACTTCAAACCCATCTGAGGTATTGATTTGAATTGGCGACCCCTCGATAGAAGTTACGAAATCAACCTGTTCCAAATCCGCTTTCATCCACTTACCAGGAACAACATGAAATGTCAGAATTCGGGCCAGTTGAGGTACGTTTTGAACTAGCGTTTGAATCGTACCAGGGGGGAGTTTAGCAAAGGCATCATCATTCGGTGCAAAAACCGTAAACGGACCAGAACCTTTCAGAGTTTCGACCAAATTGGCAACTTGGACAGCCGTTACCAGCGTTTTGAAACCCTCTGCATTCACTGCAATATCAACAATGTCAGCCATTCAATTTACCTCAGGGTTTACCTCAGTGTTAGAAGTGTGGAAATCAACACAAAATTCAAAACTACCGATAGTCTTGTTGCTGAATGTCTCGTAGACGAGCTTCTGGGCGCTTGAAGCGATCGAGTTGTCCTTCAAAAAATTGTCGATTTGCCATCAAATGCTTGGAGTTGGTGTCATCCAAGGGATAGAGCAGGGCAGTGCGTAATGCTTGAATCACCGCAGAGGTGACATTGTACATCGATCGTTGGAAGCTAATTCCTAATTGAATCAGCATGTCATCTTCGCCTCGGCAGTATTGGCTGTAGTAGTCCAACAGGTAAGGTGGCAAGAAGTGCAGCATATCCTGCATTAGCAATGTCGGCGGAATGCCTGCCGAGCCAACAGGAAACACGTCAGCGTAGAGAATGCCGTAGTGAAACTCGTTTTGGTCGGTCGGAATCTGTTTTGCTTGGGCGTTGTAGGACTTTGTGCCACGAAACGGAGAGGTACGGTAGAACACCGCCTCCACATAGGGTAGAGCCGCTTCGTAGAGCCACATAAAGCCTTTCGATTTGGGGATAATTTCGTAGCATTCATCCCCGATATAGACGTGGTGATAAATGGGTCGCCCCGCGATCGCAAAAATGCCGTTGACCAAAAAATTCATTGCCTCTGGTACGGTCGAAATTTTTCCCTCGTCGTATAGGTCAGACATCTCAAAAAAGACGGGAGCCATGACTTCCCAGAACAGACCAAGATTGGCGTAGTAGGACAGTTCACGCACTTGCTCCAGGAACATCTCCGGAAAGAGGTTGTACAGCCCCAGCATGGCAGGATTCCCCCGGAAGAACGCTCGAATGGCGCGATCGGCATTCGCTTTGTACTCGTCGGTGTCGAGATATGGATCAAACTGTCCACCCATGCCCCGATGCCAAAACATGGCTCGCAGACAGGCTTCTGCAAATTCCATGTTGATGCGATCGTGCCACAGATGATGCAGCAACTTGGGTAATTTCTGTTTCAACTCTCCTTTTTGAATAAATTCCAGGAGTTCCGGATGGGCGGTGGCTTCTCCCCGCCAAATGCGGATGTCTGCATCATCCCCTGCGTAATGATTGTGCAGGTCTAGATACTCCTGAGGCAGAAAGTATTTGAAGGCAGGTAGCGGATTGAGAAACACCCGCTCCGCGATGTAGAGCAAATTCCGCCAATAGAAATCCATCGGGACAGCATACGCCTTATAAATCCCAATAATTTGCATGAGATTTTCTGGCGTGTCAGGAAGCATGGAGCCACCCGCTTCTAAACGGTGAATAATATCAGCAAATTCGTGTGTTGAAGGTGGAATACGGTTCTGGGGAAGGGTTGCAGTTGTCATTGTTGTATCACTCATCAGTAGGTTTGCTTGAAGAGGTTAGGTTGCTGTTTGATCGGCACTGCCCATCAAACCTTAATCGCTTATTTAATAGAGTTGTCGGGCACCACCCAGCCTACGGTTTGGGGACTATTCACTGGTCTATTGACCGAAGCAATGGTCGGCTGAGTCAAGGGTGGAACGGTTGCCACGATTGCAGTGGTGGTTGATTCAGTCCAACGCACAAGCCAAGTAGGTTGAATCCCCAGAAAGAGAATAGTGAGGGCAAGAATCAATGCCGGAACGCGCTCCCGCCACTCTAATTTCGGGAAGTAAGCGATCGCGTTATCCAATTTGCCAAAGCAGGTACGGTTCAACAAAATGACGAAATAAACAGCGGTTAAACCTGTTCCTACAACACACAACAGCGTTTGCAACGGAAACACAGAATAGCTGCCCTGAAACACCAGAAATTCAGACACAAAACCAACTAAACCAGGAATTCCGGCGCTGGCCATTCCGCCCAAGATCAACAAGGCGCTTACCATCGGCAGTCCCCGAATCGGGTTCATTAATCCATTAAGAACATCTAGATCCCGTGTTCCGACTTTTGCTTCTATCACCCCTACCAAGTGGAACAAAATTGCCAGAATCAATCCATGCGCCACCATCTGAGTAACAGCTCCAACTAAGCTAAGAGCAGTCAGGGCAGCGCCACCAAGCAGGATGTACCCCATGTGACCAATTGAGCTATAGGCGACCATGCGTTTGATGTCTTTTTGCGCGATCGCGACCATTGCACCGTACAACACACTCACGGTTGCCCAAGTTGCCAGTCCCGGAGCGAGCGTTGCCCAAGCTTCTGGAAACAGGCCCAAACCAAAGCGAAAAATGCCATAAGCTCCTAGCTTTGCGAGCACCCCACCTAACAGAATGGCCACCGGAGTGGACGCCGCTACATAGGTATCGGGCAACCAGGTGTGCAGCGGCACTAGGGGAATCTTGATGCCAAACCCAACTAACACAAGACTCAGGAGAACAGTTTGTACCCACAGAGGGAGAGATTGTCCCATCAGCGCATCGTAAGCGAAACTGTCAGCCCCCTGCAGCCAAACTAAGCCTAGAAAGGCCACTAAAATCAGAGCGCCGGAGAGGGCAGTGTATAGCAGGAACTTCATGGCGGCGTAGTCTCGCTTTTCGCCGCCCCAAATAGAAATCAGTAAATAAAAAGGCACTAACTCCACTTCGTAGCATAGGAAGAACAGCAGCAAATTTTGGGCTAGAAATGCCCCAGCCACCGCACCGCTGACCAGAAGAATTAAACTGTAGAACAATCGAGGACGTTCGATTTCTTCTTCACTACTGTAGAGAGCAATCCAGGTCAGCAAACTATTGAGCATCAGCAAGGGGAGAGAAAGGCCATCAACCCCTAATTGATAGTTCAACCCTAATGTTTCCAGCCAAGGCAGGTACTCCTGAAACTGAAGCAACGGATTAGTGAAGTTGAACTGGTGGGCAATCCAAAGCGTCCACAACAGGGCAATGCCACTGATCGTGAGTGCAGCCAGTTTTAATTGGCGGAGAGGGAGAACGGCGATCGCGATCGCGCCGAGAACCGGAAACCAGATCAATGTACTCAGCATATAAGTCTCTACAGAGTATAGGGAGCAGGGAATAGGAGAAATATGGCGAATTAGACTAGGGTTAAGGCTCCGGTGTCTAAGTCGTAGTATCCACTGACAGTTTTCAGCTTGTTGTCCTGAATCCGTTGAGCCAGCACAGGAGATGCTTTTAACCGATTAACCTGAAGCTGAATGTTGGCTTTGCATGTCTTTTCCAAGCGGTCGCCCGTTTGACCACTCACTTGCTGAGCGGCGGACTAATGTCGGGTGCGGATTTTGCCGTTTATTTTTGACAAAGCGCTGGTTACCTTCGATCAACTGTTGCAAGGCTTGATTGGGATTTAAATCTTGGTTTGGAATTGCATTGGCTTGCTCAGGAGCCAAGATTTGGGAATGCAGCTCGGCGGCTAGAACTCCTGCACCGGCTGCCCCAGCTCCCAACTTCAATACATTTCGTCTTGCAAAACGCATTTTAATTTTTCCTAATAATACCTACGAGATTCAGAACATCAATCGGAACATCAATCAGTGCAAGATAAGTCAGTGCAAGATAAGTGACCAACTCATACTGAGAGCGATCGCAGCTAGCCCAACGACGATCGTGAGCATGTAAAACTGTCCCTGCCCAGAGTTGCCGTATTTGAGAGCTTCTCCGCTAAAGAGGGAAACTAAGCCGACTAGATTCACCGCGCCATCGATAATCTGGCGATCGAACCAATCGATTAGGCGAGACGCCCAATCCACGCAGAAGACAATACTGGAGCGGTAGAGTTGGGGCGTGTAGAGGTCGTAGGCAAAAAAGCGTTGGAGGCGTTGCCAAGGCAGTTGAATCGGTTTAGGAATGCTTTGTCCAACATAAACCACGGCACCCATTCCGCTTCCAATCAGGCTCGACCATAACAGCAGCATCGCCATATCTTTATTGAGCATTGCCCAACTGGGTAACAGTGAAAGACTCTGCAAAATTAAGGGCAAATGCAGCGTCAACCCCATCAGCACCATCATCGGTAGGGTGATGAGCCAGAAGTTTTCAGGCGATCGCTGAGTCATTGGTTGGGGTGAACCTGCAAAAATTAGCCCAAACTCGCGGATCATGCTGAATCCAGTCAGCCCATTCACCAGCAGCAGAATCGCGACCAGCCATGGTTGGGTTGCCCATAGCCCATCTGCCAGCTTGAGCAGTGCCCAAAATCCACCAAATGGCGGTAACCCAATCAACCCTGCCACCCCGACCAAGTAGCACAATCCTGAAATCGGACGACGGCTCCACAAGCCTCCTAACTGGGTTAGATCCTGGGTAATGCTGTTCAGCACAATCGACCCGGTACTCATTACCAGCAGTGCCTGAGCCAGCGCATGACTGAGGATGAGTAACAAAGCCGCTTCCGTTTGCCCCGTACCCACTGCGATGAAGATCAGACCCATGTAAGCACTAACTGAGTAGGATAGGGAACGTTTGACATCAATCTGAGCGATCGCAATCAGCGTGCCACCTACCGCCGTCAGTGCCCCAATTGTAATCATGACTGCCAGCACAACCGGGGACAACGCCAGCACAGGTTGTAGCTTAATCAACACCCATGCTCCCGTCGCTACCACCACCGAGTTTCGTAAAATGGTGCTGGGAACTGGTCCTTCCATTGCCTCATCCAACCACAGATGCAGCGGAAACTGAGCACACTTGCCCATTGGGCCTGCTATAAGTGCTAACCCAACCAAGGTGGCAATTCCCGGAGGAAGCGCTTCGCGAATGGCGGGGTCAACAGTGGCGTTTTGTGCCCATTGCGCCAGTTCACTAAAGTCCCAGGTTCCAGCCAGAGGATAAATTGCCAACACCCCCATGAGCAAGAACAGATCACCCACCCGCTTGGTCAAAAAGGCATCGCGGGCACCTGTTACCACCAAGGATTGATTAAACCAGGTGCCAACCATCAAGTAGGTTCCCAGCGTCAAAACTTCTAGAATGATGTAACTGAAGAATAGAGAATCGCAGAACACAAGGCTACACATTCCAGCTTCAAAGATCGCCAGGAATGCGAAAAATCGCGACCAGCCCCAGTCCATCTCTAGATACCCGATCGCATAAATCTGCGCCAGCAAATTTAAGCCTGTCACGACTAAAGTTGCACCAACGGTAACTGTAGAAATTTCAATTGGCAGCGTTAAATCTAACCCTGCTACCTGTAACCAGGAGACAGAGATCTGTTGAGCTGGATGCTGCCAAGCAATTGGGAAGGCCGCTAGGCTGTGACCAAATGCGAGAAAGGCCATGAACAGGTTGACATAGCCCGCGGGACGCGGCCCGGTACGACGAATTAGGGCAGGTGACCAGAGGACGGACACAATGGCACCAACAATAGCGTAGCAAGGAATCAGCCAAACAGTTTGTAGCAGAAATTGAGCCATGCAGTTTACTTGTAGAACTTTAAGAGGATAGAGTTAGCCAAAGGGAGGCAGGTCACTCTTCTTCATTATTGGATAAAAGAGCTACCTACTCAGATGATTGAACTGTCACAAAGGTTTGAGTGCTTATTGCAAGCCTGCTTATCAAAATCATACGGCTAAACGCTTATAATTAAAAGCCAATCTTATTCATGAAAGCAATAGAGATTAGTCTATTTATATTCTATACTACAGAGTCTTTCGCGAAAGTGTGCCATCAGAGAGAGCATCACTCGCGATCGCTAGGATGAAGAAGACAAGCCTACCGAAATACTGGTAACAACGACCCCCGTGGAGCAAGATAGAATTGAGAATAGGGTGCGACTGAACGCTCTAGGTTCGTATGTCCCTGTGCTGCGCGGGGCTTGGCATATGACCAAAGTCCACACATTAAGTTCAATGTTATTCATTACTTCAAGAAAAGAGCTTAGAACTAACCGCTTTGATCATGCCGTTATGACAAACCAAACACCGGACGCAATACACCTTGATGCCTATTTTCAACGGATTGGCTACGAGGGTAATCGTTCTCCTACACTCAAGACATTACAGGCAATTCATCTACACCATGCACAAACGATCGCGTTTGAGAACCTCAATTCATTTCTCAAACAAACCGTTTCGCTAGATGTGAAATCTCTACAGCAAAAGCTTATCTACGAGAGGCGGGGTGGCTATTGTTTTGAGCAAAACCTATTACTGCGCTCAGTTCTAATCGCCCTCGGCTTTCAGGTGACAAGTTTGGCGGCGCGAGTGTTGTGGGGTCTTCCAGATGGAACAATCACACCTCGCAGTCACATGCTACTCCGGGTAGATATTGACGGAGAGCAATACATTGCAGATGTTGGATTCGGAGGATCAACACTCACTGCGCCGCTGTCTCTTACACCGAATGTTGAGCAAAGTACTCCCCACGAACTGTTTCGGTTGATCACGACTGACCGCACGTATATCATGCAGGTATACGTTGGTCAGGAATGGAAATCTCTTTACCATTTTGATTTGCAAGAGCAACAGCTACCCGATTACGAGGTGAGTAATTGGTACGTCTCAACTCATCCAAGCTCACTATTTGTTACCACACTAATTGCAGCTAGACCTGACGCAGATTGTCGTTATGCCCTGCGAAACAACCAACTTACAACGCATCATCTAGACGGTCGAGCAGAACGACGTGTACTGACCACTGTGACAGAACTACGTGCTGCCCTTGAGGATGTATTTCGCTTACAGGTGCCCACGATCGCGAGTCTTGACAGTACCTTACAGCGAGTAGTCGAGCAAATGGATTAATGGCTGATAGATGACCATCAGAACAGCGTCAATCGGAGATCATTTCAATCCATTGCTTTGGTTTGGAAAATAATTCACGGTTAGAGAGACATCCTCTGCCGAGTGTATCGTTCTGACGACCCTACGATCGCTCGATCTGTTTTGGACAGGACTTACGCAGTGACGCTAGGAGTAGGGTCTGGTCAAGTTGAGTCATTAT
>NZ_JCACCM010000144.1:116520-142394 GCF_059501405.1 Myxacorys sp. | reverse complement strand
GCGCATGCCATTGATGCTCTTTTCCTCCTCATACAATGAATTAGCTCTGCGGTTGGGGGGATCTTTGACCCACTTCGTGAGGAGGGCAGCAGCGATATTAATGATTGCAAGATAATAAAAGCGACGGAATTACCTAACAAATTTCATGCTTTCTGCTGTTTTGGTAAATTGGTCAGTAAAGATGCTCATGATCGTGCGGCTCCTGAGTTTGACATTTGCGTTCAGCGACATTCCTGACTGAAGCCGCACTTCTCGTCCATCTGCCATCAGCGATTGTTTTTCTAACCGAATTTTGGCGGGGAAGGTGTAGACAGGTTGAATTTGTGTGGGTGGTAATGCGTCTGACCCAATCCAAACGATCGTGCCCTTGATATCGCCAAATTCGCTAAAGGGAAACGAGTCAATACGAACATCCACTGCCATGCCTTCTTTGACAAACCCAATATCATGATTGGTAATCGATACTTTTGCGATCAGTGAATCATCAGGCACAATTTTGAGAATGGGTTCAGCTGGAGATGCGACAAATCCAGAGGTGTGAGCTTTGAGGTCAAATACAGTTCCGCTCACCGGGGCATTTAATTGGCTGTATTTTAGGGTTTGTTGAGATTGAGTAATTTGACTATCAATTTCTGAAATTTTCTTATTGTTTTCTACGATTGCTTTCGTTAGTTGACTATCAATTTCTGCAATCCTTTGGTCGTTATGAGCAATTTGCGCTGTGTTATCTTTACGATCTACTTCTAGCGTATTTTGAACTTTGACTTGTGATTGCGTGATCGCGGCTTCAATGCGAGCTTGCTCTTCAATTAATTGATCCACTTCCGATTGGTTTGTGGTGACTTCTTGCTGTTGCTTGAGGTATTGCACTCGCGAGATTGCTCCGCTTTCGGCAACAGGTTTCATATCCGTTAGAATCTTCTGATTGAGCGCCAACGTTTGTTTTAGCCCTACTAACTTAATCTGAATCTGACTCAATTGTCGGCGTAATTGCTCTGTATCTAGGCGAGCTGCGATCGCGCGACTATTCAGCTCTGCCTGATTTGACTGCAATCGCTCTTGCTGAGCTGAGGTGAGTAATCCTTGAGTTGAACCATCAAGTTGAGTTCTAAATAGCTGATTTTCTGCCACTAATGCCGCTCGGCTTTTGGTCAAGCTAAGAAACTGAGGCGGGATTTGCAGCTCTGAAAAGGCTACTGTTTTGCCCTGCATTTGCGCTTGGTAAAACTGATTTTCTTGCAGCAGTGCCATCCGAACTTGAGCCAGCGATGCTAACTGTGCTTGTGGGCTAGTTTGATCGAGACTGAGCAACAGATCGCCTCTCTTAATACGCTGCCCATCTTGAACATGAACGGCTTTCACAACGCCATTGACTGGAATCTGAACCTCTTTGACAGTGCCTTGGGGTTCTAGCTTACCTTGCACTGGAATCGCTTCTTCAATTTTAGAAAAATTTGCCCACAGCACAGCCGTAGTTGCCGTTACCATGAGTCCCCATAGGATGGCTTGTGACCACATCGAAGTTTGTTGCATCATCAGCGGATGCTCAAATGAAGGTGGTTTTGAAGGACGTTTAGGAGCAGAGGCAGACGTACCCGTTGCGCTAAGAGGGGTGTGATTTGGGGGCGGTTCGTTTGTTGCCGTCATAGGGTTTCCTGATCTGCGTTATATCAATTTAATGTTTGAATGCGAAATCGCGAAGAGACGTTTCAGCGAAACGTCTGTACGATGTTAGAGCAATCATCTTTTGCATTCATCGATGGATTTGGTATTAGAGCTGCGATTCTTGTTGCTGATAGAGGCAGTAATACAGTCCTTTCATATTCATCAGTTCGCTGTGCGTTCCTTGTTCTGCGATCGTGCCTTTGTCCATCATCAAAATTCGATCGGCGTTGCGAATCGTTGCTAATCGGTGAGTGATGAAAAAGACAGTACGTCCCTGGAAGACATCCATGAGGTTTTGACAGACTTGGCGTTCGCTGTGCAGATCGAGAGCACTGGTCGCTTCATCGAGAATCAGCAAGCGGGGGTTTTGCAGGACGGTTCGGGCGATCGCAATGCGCTGTCGTTGTCCGCCCGATAGTGCCGCTCCTCGTTCACCCACTCGTGTGTTATAGCCATTAGGCAAACTCATAATAAAGTCATGAGCATACGCCGTCTTTGCAGCGTCTACAATTTGCTCTGGCGTGGCATCGGGGTTGGTCAGAGCAATGTTCTCTTGCACAGTGGTATCAAACAGCAGCGTGTCTTGCAGCACCATACCAATCTGTCGTCTTAACGAGTACAGTTCAACTTTGTGAATGTCGTACCCGTCAATCAAAATTCGACCGGATTCTAAATCATAAAGACGGGGCAGCACCTTAGTTAGAGTGCTTTTACCCGCTCCACTTTGACCCACGACTCCAACAAATAGACCTGCCGGAATGTCGAGGTTCACGTGGTCAAGCTGTAGAGGAGTCGCAGGATTAAAGCGGAAGCAAACATTCTCATACTTCACGGATCCTGCGATCGCGGGCATCGGAATGTTTTGACGATCGGCTTCTTCGGTTTCTTGTGGGGTATCGAGAATATCGCTGAGTCGCTCTAGAGAGAGTGCCGTTTCCTGGAAGTTTTGCCAGAGTTGAATCAGACGCAGTAAGGGGCTAGTCGTGTATCCTGCAATGATGCGAAAGGCAATCAGTTGCCCTAAGGTGAGTTGACCTTGTAGAACGAGGTAGGCTCCGACCCATAGCAGCAGCAAACCAGAAAATTGGTTCAAAAATTGACTAAATGCGCCCGCTGTAGTGGACGTGAGTACGGTCTTAAAGCCAGCCGATACATATTGCGCGTAGCGGTCTTGCCATTGCCAGCGCGATCGTAGTTCAATGTTCTGCGCTTTGACTGTCTGAATGCCAGACATGACCTCAACCAGATAAGACTGAGTTGCCGCATTGCGTTCTGCTTTAGCGCGCGCCTGTTGACGAAGAATCGGAGAAACAGTGAGGGTAAGTAGCCCAAATATCGGCACTGTTGCCAGCGCTACGCCTGTCAGTAACAAACTGTAGAACAGCATGACAACAATGTAAATCACAGAAAAAACTGCATCCAACACAACTGTCAAGGCTGTTCCAGTCAGAAACTGACGAATATTCTCTAGTTCGTTGACGCGAGTTGAGAGTTCCCCCACAGGACGCCGCTCAAAGTAGCGCAATGGCAAGCGCAGTAGGTGATCAATGACCTCACTTCCCAGCGTCATATCGATTCGATTGGTGGTATCGACAAACAACAGGGTACGTAGTCCAGTCATCAGCGCCTCAAAAATGCCCATGATGACTAGCAAAAACCCAAACACATGCAGCGTGCTGGCGCTGTTTTGCACAATCACCTTATCGATAATCACCTGAGTAATCAGGGGATTTGCCAGGGTAAAGAGTTGCACAAAAAAAGACGCAATCAACACTTGGAGCAATACTTTGCGGTGCTGGATCACCGAGGGCAAAAACCAGTGCAGTCCAAACTTCTGTTTCGGTGTGTTCTTGGTGGGCTGCAAGAGCAACACTTCGCCTTCTTCACCCCACGCTTCGATGAAGTCCGCAGGTTTGCGCCGCTGAATTCCTTGTTCAGGAATGGCGAGCACTAATTCTTTCTCACTAGCTTTGTAGAGCAGCGCAAAGCCGCCTTGCCATTGCAGCATTACCGGAGTTTGTAGCCGACTCACCGCCGTTGATGGAACGGTTGCCAGTTGAGACGTTAATCCCATAAGTTCTGCGATCGCGCCGCAAAATTGCAGGGACAAGCTACCTGTTCGCGTCTGCTGATTGACCAGTGCTCGACGCAGCACATCTCGACGAAAGGGCATTTGCCAATGTTGGCTCAGCATCTGAAAGCAAGCAAGGGAGCCATCTACCGGACCTCTGCCCCGCACATAGGGATACTTCACTTTACGCCTAGGCGCGTCTTCGATGCCGTCCAGTGCAGGCGGAACCTCTGGTGCAAATGGAATGATATCGCTGGATAGGCGAGGGATATCCTCGATCGGTAAAGCCGGAGTTGGCGGTTGCAAGGAAAAATGAGGAATCCCGACAAGTCGAGCTGACTGGCTCTCGACTATCAGAACGGCGGGGGAATTTGCTGGCTCAAGGTGACTGGCGATCGCAACATTTGTTTTGCCCCCACTCAATAACCACAGCAAATTAGGATCAAGCTGACTCAGTGGTGTTTTGCCTTGAGCTACAGTCAGCACAACCGCTTCAGGAATTGTGCTTAGCGTCAGCGCTTTGAGGTCTATCTCTCCGATCGCCCGTCGTTGAACTTCTGCATTGAGCAAGTCATACAGTTCTGCTGGGTCGCAGTGCTGTTGAAAGGCAACCGCAAAATCTGGTTCTTGCTGAAGCAGGGTGCGAAATTCCTTGGCAGGTAAGGTCAGACAGAGCGATTCCATAGATGCGATCGCGGTTTCACATGCTACTCCCCGTACAAGCCCCACCCACCCTAAAATCGCACCAGGACGCAGCAGTTGCAACGTTTCAGGTAAAGCAGTTTGAGACCGATAACCTAGCAGTCTTGCCTGTCCTTGATAGAGAACCGTGATTTGAGCAGGCAGTGTTTCTCGCACGACGATCGCTTGTCCCATTCGGTAGCGCAACAGTTGCAGGTTGATGGAAAGTTGCTCTAATGCGTCTGGAGACAGTCGATCGAACGGGGGCGTGGTGATTAAAAAGTCGTAGATGGGGGTCTTGGTGGAGGTCATGCGTGGTTTGGGGAGAAAGAAAGCGATTCAGACACTGGTTCAGGCACTAATTCAGACAGAGATTCGGATAGTTGTACTTGCGCCAGTTGCTCTTGAACCCACGCTTCAAATAAGTTATCGAGCAGCTTTTGGCGCGTCGGTTCATCAAGTTGGGCAGAAATTAGTTTTTCTAGGCGTAAGATGACAAACCAAGGTTGAATGTGCATTGGCGGCAACAACTGACCAGGCTGACAACGGGCAAGCTGTTGAGAGATCGTCGGATGAGGCTGCGTGATGGGTACAGGTCCAACGAGTCCACCTGTTTCGGCTTCAGGTCCTTGAGAATATTGACGGGCAAGATCAGCAAAGGTCTGCTCACCCGCTTGGAGCCGAAAGTAAAGTTCTTGGGCAGTCTCAAACTCTGCAATGCGGAGGAGCGAGTAGACGACCTGATTGAGTTGAGACTTGCACGAGAGAAAGTGTGACTCAAGCTTGCCGCTCCAGTTGGCTTGCTTAAATTTTTCGATGCGAATGGGTCGGGTTGCAAGACTCTGTAGTTGATCCGCAGAAATACGAGTTTGCGTTAACCAAGCCTGACGCTCAGCATCGTTAGTAATGCGCTGAGCAACGTAAAACTGCCGCAAAGCATGTTCTGCTTCTTCTGCACTACATTCGATCGACGCGATCGCTTGATCAATCACAAGCTCGCGGCAAAGTTGGGGCAGCAATTGATAGCGAATCAGCAGAGGAATAATGTCAGTATTACTAACTATCTGATGACCGACTTGAAGGACTGAAGCCATGATCAGGGGGCAAGGCAAACGTTGCGTTAGAGGAACAGGTCTCGTTAGAGAATGCTTTAGAAAGGGGATTCTGAGCTGCATTTCTGTTTCAGAGTCCTCAAGCACTTTAGCAAATAGTTTTCAAGTTGAAAGTTTTTTTGTAGCCCAATAGACCAAGGTACCCAGTATTAATACGTAGAAATTGGATAATAAAAAAATCTTTTTACGTACCTATATTGATGAATGCCTCTATCTAAAGAAGTATTTTTCTATCACAAGCCTCCAAATACTACACAAAGCAAACTCTATGAATCAAAGTTTTCTGATTCAAGACTTAGTTATCTCGATCGTTGCTCAAGACTTGAATCCTTCGCTGATTAACCCTGATATTCTGAGATACAGCGGTGTGATTTCGGCAGACTGGGAATTGGCTCGTCCTCCCGCTTATACCAAGAAAACAGCGCAGGTTACGTTCACAAATGGTGTCAATATTATTGGCGAACCTAATCGCATCATGTTTGCAGAGTCGATCGCCGATAAAGCTCCTGGCTCTATTCTGGTAGCTGACGTTGCCCAAAAATATGCTCAAAGCTTACCGAATCTAGGGTTTAAGGGAGTCAGCATCGACGCTAGAGGTTATATTGCCCTTGAATCTACTGAAGGAGCATCAGAGAGCTATGTTACAGAAAAGCTGTTGGCTCCGGGTGCCTGGCGCGCTGAAGGAATGCAAGCTTCACTGAATTTAGTCTTTCAGTACGATCGCGCGCCTTTATACCTCACGATCACAGATGCATTGCTGAAAAAGAGTGATGAATCGACCACACCGATTGCCATGTTTAGCGGTAAATTTAACTACTCCATTGATGGCGAAACATCAGATGAAAAGCTGAACCAACTGCATCGCGCACTTGAAACAGTACAGGCCGACTTGACGCTTTACACCGATCTTGTTAGCAACAAATTTCTTGAGCAACCACCCCACTCCATTGGGGTTCCTAATCTATTTGCCCTCAGTGCTGCTGTTTAATTCAAACATTAAGTCAGTAATCAACTGATCCGGCTTTGACCTAATTTTGGGTGTGAAAAATTTGGTTGACCACGTTCAACTTGTGTTGTTCTGTGGTCAACCAAATTTCTGAGTGAGCTTTTTTTTACAAGGATAGGGACGATGAGCAAGTCGATCGCGTTTGTTGATGCTTCGTTGGCAAAACTGGGCTTGAGTTTGCCCAACTTTGAGGGTGAGGTTTATTTCATCCCATCTGGGGAAGATGGGGTTAACTACATCACTGAGGTTTTACACCAACAACAAGATCTTGACTCAGTTCACTTATTTTCTCACGGAGCAGAAGCGTCCCTTTTTCTTGGCCATGTTGCTCTCAACAACTCAACCATTCAAAGCTATCAAGCAGCACTCACAAGCTGGCAAGCTGCTCTCAAACCGGAAGCAGATTTATTAATTTATGGCTGTAATGTTGCTGCAGGAGCTACTGGAAAAGCATTTGTTAACCAACTCGCACAACTTACTGGAGCGAATGCTGCTGCGTCTGAAGATGTGACAGGCAACCTCAGTAATGGCAATGCGGACTGGAATTTGGAGTATGTTAACGGCGCGATCGCGACGATCGTACCTGCAATTACAACCCCTCAAAATCTAGCTCTAGCATACACCTATGTCAGCGAAGCTAATCCAGAGTATGATGCCGCCCGTGGTCAGAACTCATACATGAAGGAGGATGACACTGGGCTTGGGGAAGATCAAGAGACGTTAGGCTTATACGTTGGGTATCAAATTGACCTAGATGACTACAGCTTTGATTGGGATGACGAAGGACACCTAAAATTCTATCTTTCACCGTCTCTAAAAGTAATTACCTACGAGCATAACTTCTTTGGGCGAGAAGCTACTATTCAAGGCCCCGTCTGGGACTATGATGAACCCTACAATGACATTTCTGCTGTTAGAGTCTTTCTCAACGTTGACGACGATCAGGAATGGGTTACGGGTAAAGATGAAGGGACAACCCTTGATCTAATGGGCGGCGACGATGTTGGTGAAGCCAAGGGCGGTGATGATAACTGGCGTGGTGGTGCTGGCAACGACACACTTTATGGTGGCGATGGCAATGATGACTTGAGAGGTGAGTCGGGCAATGACGACCTGAGAGGTGAATCGGGCAGTGATACGCTCTATGGGGGTGATGGCAATGATGTGCTGTTTGGAAATGATGGTGATGACAGCCTCTATGGAGAAAGTGGAAATGACACCCTTCAAGGGGGTTCTGGCAATGACACGCTGGACGGCAGTTCTGGCGGTGACACCCTCTATGGGGGTGATGGCGCTGACATCATCAAAGCAGGCAGCGAGAATGACACGGCTGAAGGTGGATCAGACAATGACAGCATTGAAGCAGGTAGCGGTGATGATGTCATTAGAGGTGATGATGGTCACGATACCATCAGGAGCGAACAGGGCAATGACACGGTGTATGGTGGCAATGGCGACGATACCATTACCGATGATTTAGCATCAGGGGCTGGGGGAGACGATCGCTTCTATGGCGAAGCGGGTAACGACACGCTGCGCGGTGAGGAAGGTAATGACTACCTAGATGGTGGCGATGGCGATGACTACGTTGAAAGCGGCAATGGTAATGACACGCTGCTTGGAGGAACCGGAAACGATATTCTGGTCTATGGAAATGTCGCGAATGGTGACGTAATTGGAACCGGAAGGAATGACTTAAGCACAGGTGATTCGGAGATCAAAGTACCAACAGGCAGCGGTTGGCGTACTGCTTCAGGGCAAGCCACGGTTGATGGCGGTACTGGTACCGATACTCTGCGAATTGTTGGGGAGTATAGTGATTATGACATTACTCCAGAAGTTTTGCCATCTGGAGATCTTCGATTTACAGTCACGAATCGCGCCAACCCCAACGACAAAGTTGTTGCAACTAATATTGAGAACATTGAATTTTGGAACAACTACACGGTTTACAAAACTGACCTTCCCAATAAACGAGATTTGCATATTCGCAATGGTCAGGTATTGCCGATTCGGTATCAACTCAATGTTCTGCAAAACGCCTCCGAGCAACTCTACTCCAGCAAAGATGATCTAAGCGCTGAAACTTCTGAACAACTCCTAGACAATGGAGTACTTTGGAACAAAAATCAAATTGGTCAAGTTGAAATCCAGCTCAAAGATTGGAAAAACCCCACTCAAAACTATGTAATTGAAGGGGAAGCAGGCGAAGTCGGCTCGAAGCGAGATCAATACGTGCTGCCGAACGGATTAGCGGTTCGATATGAGCTAGTTGTGACTGGCAATTTTGGGCCCACAGAAGCGGAGTATCTCAGCGATAAACTCCGCTTTAAGCGCATTAACACTGAAACGGGTCGATCTCTCGATCAAACCGGAAGCGGATTCTCCTACATTATTGAGAATTTTGTCATTGTTCCTCCCGGCGAAAGTAAGGCAGTCATTAATGTTCTACCGATCGTCGATGAGATCCAAGAGGGAATCGAAACGGTTGAAGTCCGCATTGTTGCTGTTGATTCGGTAAATCAACCCACTGCGGGCACGGCTGCCACAAGCGCCTATTTTTACCAAGAAGGATTCTTATATCCCAGCATCGAAACGGCATCTGGGCAAGACTATAAAACTCAAAATAATGCTGAAAACGTTATTCAAGATGGCATCAACAAAGGCTATGTCCTGCTTCCAGTGACTTTGGGAGGAGATAAAGCTACGGTTGAGATCGCAGATTCGGGGCTATATCAAGCAGGGATTCGTCTCATTGATGACTACGGATTTCGGGTCAATGGTGAACTGAAACTCAATGAGCAAGGTAGCACCAAGCTTTACTTAGGATTAACAAGCCGTCCTCAGCAAGATGTGACCGTGACGATCGCCGGACAAACCTACACCTTCACCAGCGATCGCGACACGTGGAGTCAACTCAAAGAAATCGCTCTGACAGGTGCACCGGGAACTAACTTAACCCTTGATGTTAACTCTACTGATTCGTTCTACAACGCACTGCCCAATCAGACGATCGCTCTAGTCAATCAGCCTTCAAATCTCAACATCCCAGAGCCAGTTTCGCTTCAGTTGGGTGGTGGTAACTATATCCAGCTACCCAGTAATTTGACTTTAACTGGTAATTACGCGATCGAATTGTGGGTCAATCCTTCTTCTCTCACAGGCACACTGCTACAAAGCAGTGGCGGTGCTTTAAGCCTGGTGAACGGACAATTACAAGGTACAGGCGCGTTCAATTTTGTTGGTAACGACCATAACACGCTAAAAGCGCAAGAGTGGCACAAAGTAACGCTGCTGGCAGCGGGTACTAGTTTCCAAGTCTTTATTGATGGAGACAAAGCAGGCAGTCAAGCGATCGCTGCAAATACCAGCCTAACTCTACAAACAGTAGGCAGTAATACGAACGAATTTCAAGGACTCGTTAGCAGCCTGCAATTTTGGGATCAAATCGTTGCTCAAGACGACATCTACATCGGAACGCTGAAAGCGAAATACAACATTGATGAAGGCTCTGGCGTTACCCTCAAAAACCAAGCCCCTCTCTCAACGATCGCAAATGCAACCGCGTCTTACGTCAATACTGAGTCTGTGCTATGGGCACCAGGACTTCCGTTAGCAGAACCCGCTTATCAAGAAATGTTGTCGGATGAGGCGAAAGTCTTTGGCTTCGTCAACCGCAACTTTGATTTTCCAAAAGTATCGGTCAATGTTCCAGTCGATCAGCGCTCGATCGTAGAAGGAGGAGATTCCTTAGCCGCGTTTGAATTGCTACTAGATAAACCCGCTCCGCGCGGTGGAATCACAGTTAGCTTTAATCTCAGCAACCTGACGCTGAATGAAGATCCAGCACTGCGTCCTCGAGCCGACAGTGGAGAGGCATGGAAGGGCATTGATTTTCAGGTTCGCACCCAAATTAATGTCAACGGTACACTTCAGGAAAAAATTGAGTCGGTTGACTTTGGCAATGGGCTGACGACCTCTATTTACATTCCAGAAGGCGCACGCAAAGGAACGATTTTTGTCAATGCTCCTGATGATCTGCGAACTGAAGGAAATCAATCGATTCAACTGCAACTGACTGGAGTGAGTAACAGTGAGTCGAGTCACTACGTCCTCAACAGTAGCCAGAGCCAAGGCGCGATCACGATCGAGGATACAGACAAGCTTGCCGTAGAAATTCTCAGTCTTCAAAGCAGTTTCAGCTATGACACAGAGAACAATCGTGTTACCAATGTGAATCGTCTAGAGAAAACTGATTCCGTTGTTGTGCGCGAAGCAGATGATCAAACCGTAACTCTACGATTTAACGTTGATGATCTGCAATGGGATAGTCAGGCAATTCAAAACGCAACGATTCAAATTACCAATGCGGCTGGCTTAGCATTAAACCAAACGACACTTGATCTGTCCACAGAACAGAGATTTGGCATTATCTCTATCAAAGGAGAGTATGTTAACAAAAGACTCGACGGTATTTTGACGATCGGTGGAGTAGCGCGATCGTTCTCGGTTGTTCTGACGAAAGATCAAGAACTTGCAGATGCAGAAACGCTACGACTGAATCCGACAGCGGCAAACTACGAGGAACTCAAAACCACCTTTGAAAAAGGACATCTCCTCAACGATGCAGGCACATCTTTACCGATTCGAGTGCGTCAGTCGGGATGGAGTGAGTATGTTTATGTTCAGCTTTCATCGGCTCCTTTAGGTGGCGCAGGCAAGCAAGTTGTTATAGATCTAAACGCGACTGATAGCATTATTGGCACTCAAGAAGTTGAGCTATCGGCGCAAAAACTGACCTTTACATCGGCTGACTGGAATCAACCCCGTCTAGTCGGAGTACGCGGAGTTGATGACGCCTTTAATGATGGCGACCAGCAAGGGCAAATCGTCGCTTCGATTTCAACCGATTCTACTCAAACAACAGACACTGCTTATCAGTTGGGAGGCGATAGTGCTCGGATTCTCTATCTCAATGCAGGGCAGCCTCAAGAAGCTGCTGAACTGACTGAGCAGGAGGTGGCAGACCTCTACCAACCTGAAAATCCGAGTAAGCCGAACTACCAATTCCAAAAGAATCCGCAAACTACCGATTTAACCATCCCAGAAGGGCAAACCGCCCAGATTGGAATTACAGCAGACACCACTAGCCAAACAGGACAACTTAAGGGACGGTTCAAAGTCCTTCAAAGCTCTGTATCGAGCGCTCTGCATCTGAATGGACAACAGGATCATATTCACTTCAATCAAGACCTGAATTTGGGCAATGCCTTTACAGTTCAACTGGCGTTCCGGTGGGATGGAACCAGTGATCAAGGGCAGCCGATTCAACTCGTGCATACCCGTGATGGCAATGGCGATTTATTCTTGACCTCGACGGGTCTTTTGGAAGCGCATTTCAAAAATGCTCAGGGTCAACTGGTGGTCGTGAAAAGCACTACCCCTCTTCGCGCCCAAGAAGAATATTCCATCAACTTTGCAACTGATGGGCTAACCACCAAACTCTATGCTAATGGAACCTTGATTGGTTCAGGACAAATCAGTGCGTCTACGCCGATCTCACCTGTTACAGTCGATTCTCTCTTTGGCAGTGCAAACATCACTCAAACCGACAACCTCAAAGGCACGGTGTACGGTGTTCGGTTCTGGAACCGTGAGTTACAGCCAGCTGAGATCCGTCGCTATTCGCAAAGTTTGCTCAATCCTTCTTTTGTTGCGTTTACGTTAGATCAGGCAACTAAGCAGGTTCGAGTCAGTCTCAATCGCGATCTGATCACTCACGCCCCGACTAGCCCAATTCATCTTTTCTTCCGTCGCTACACTTACACCGGAAATACTACTGAACCCGATGTTTCTCAAGTTGAAGTGGTCTTTAATCAGGGCAACTGGCAAGACGCGCTGAACGTGCCGTTTGACTTCAGCACAAGCCAGTCTTTGCTCGATGATGTCCGAATGATCACCGTTCAAGGCAAGAGCGAAGATGGCCAGGCGAAAAGCTTTATTTACAACGTTGGCAATACGTTTGATCTAGAAAATCTCCGTCGTAACAGCTTGATCGGAGAGCTATCGCTCACCAGTGTGAGTGCATTGGATCTCAAGTCAGACTTCACCTCGCTTGAAAAGCAGCAGGGAAGCATTTTAGCGGGTTTAGCAACATCTCTGAGTCTTTACAATCGTAGTGCTCAAACCACGAGCGGCGTTCTCAAAGCAGATTTGTTAGGCAACCAACTCACCCTGACTCAAGCCGATTCCTCTGGAACAACGCAGGTTAATTATGAAGGCTTGCGGATTAGCGATCGCTTCTACTTCCGCACCCCGATCGCAGGAACGCGGGATCAGCTACAGGCGTTTGCTCAGTCGATCGGAGGTCGCCTAGCAACCGTCAACGAGGAAGGCTTAAACGCTCTACTGACCGAGAGCTTTACCCGCAACGGCAGTATTGTGATTGGAATGCAGAATACTGGCATCTGGCAAAGCGGCGACTCAGTGGCAGAAGATTTATTCTCCTGGCAAAAAACATGGATGCCCGGCGAGCAACAGCCCAACGGAGTCAAAGTTGATGCGAATGGGCAGTGGCAAGCCCTCAGCACCGGAGAAACTGCCTACGGACTCGTTGAAGTTCCCATTCCTCGCGCCGTGTGGAATAGTGCAGTGGCTAGCCATACTGAGGGAGAAGATGCAGCAACATCAGGCGTTGATTTTCAGAATTTAGAGGGTACAGCCGTCAAGAAAGGAAGGTCTGCAACCTTTCCCCTCTCTGGCGATCGCTATGTGGGCGATCGTCCGACCATTATTGCGGCTGACTTCACAGGCGACCAAAAAGCCGATCTGCTCATCCTCTCTGAAAGTGCAGGGGCACAGTTCTACGAAAACACAACGGCAATTAACGGCGAACTGACCTTTACTCCTCAAAGCAGCACTCAGCCAAAAGTCGATGTCGAGGTTCTGGGCAAAGATGTTAACGGCTCAGAAGCACGTCTGGTAGATGCTGATAATGACAACGACTTGGATCTCGTTTGGAGCCGTGATGGTGGTCTCGTTGTTCGCTTAAATCAGTCCACGAATGGAATTGCTTTTTCTGACCCCACAACTATTGTTCCTCTGCTCGACCAAAGTACAGGCATCATTGGATCAGGGCAACCCGGCAGCATTGTTGCCTTTGACTTTGCGGATATCAACCAAGATGGCGCAAAAGATCTCACGATCGTTGATGCGAACAACCAGCTTCAAACATATTTCGGTAACCCAGCATTTGATCTGCTGCATGGCTTGCAGAAGCTACCTGATGCCGAAAATCCGTTTCGCAACATTGCCTTGCCTCAAGGTACGCCACTCGGGCTAAAGTTTGCCGATATTGTTGGAGACAAAACCCCAGAACTATATGCTTACGAACGCGATGGTGGTAATGGTAGCTATTTCCGCTTCTTCTCGTCTGAGCGAGTGGGAACCCTCAACGAGATTCTCTACACCGATCGCACCTTTGGTGATCCCATCACGAATCGGGCACAGCAAATTGGGGATCTAGAGAGCCTGACATTTTTAACCGATCGTGGAGTCGATTCGGTTTTCCTCAGTCTCGATAATGCTCATTATCAGTTCGGTACTCTGGTTAGCAAGAGCAATGAGATTGTCTTCGACGGGACGACCCAATCTGGATCGCAAGCTCTCCTCAATCTAGTGACGCTGCAAGATGGCGTTGTTGAAACCGATGAGCGCCTAACACTACAGCTTCTACCCACCGATGATCTCAGTGTTGAATCAGGAATGGATCAAACGGTTCACATTACGATTCAAGATGATGATCGTCCGGGTGTTTCTCTAGAGTATGTTAGTGGTAATGGGCAGACAGCTCAAACGATCGCCAGCCACATTACAGCCTCAAATAATCCCAACCTTGCTCTAGTTGAAGGACAAAAAAGTGAGGGTTTTTATGTTCTGCATTTAGACTCTCAACCTCAAGCAAACGTAAGTCTCAAAATTCGCAACACAGATAGCGATCGCTTGCAGCTAGAGCGGATTTATCCCTTTGCTGTGACGGTCAATGCAAACGGCAGCCTCACCATACAATCTCGCCTCGCCAATAGCCAAAACGATTACACCCTCAGCTTCAAATCCAAATTGTTGCAGGGCATCCCCGTTCGGAATGCTCAAGGGGCTTATACTCTGCAACTTCAGAGTTCCTACACGACACAACTGCAAAGCGCGATCGCGCTTAAAACACCAGAAGAGATTCGCACCTCTCCCACAGTGCAGAATCTGTTGAGACAGATTGGCATTCAGATTAGCAGCAATGACCCCACTTACCGAGTTGGAGCCAGCTTCAATGCCAATCAACTGCTACAAGAGCGAATTAGCGTTTCTCCCAAAGAAGAAATGCTGCTACAAGTTCGTCCGAATAGCTGGGAGCAGAAAATTCTGCTGCGCCCGGTCGCTCCTGACAACTTAGTAGACAATCATCAAGATGCTGATCCGCGTTTAATCATCAGCATCGATAGCAATGATCCAACCTATGGATCATTGCCAGTCTTGCAGGCAGTTGTGCCTGTTAGCGACAGCGATCGGGCGGGCATTAATATCAATCAACTGAGCGACATTCGAGAAGGGGTTGATGGAGGTCAGTTCCAAGTTAGCCTCAACTCTAAGCCAAAGGGTACAGTTCTAATTACCCTCCAGCCTGGTGCGGTGCGGGGTGAAACTCCTACGGCGACGGATGCAGAAGGCAACCCTGTTCTTCCGGCTCATACCTATGTTTTGATCAACGATGCTATGTCTTGGCAGCAGGCACAGCAACGAGCGTGGGAACTCGGCGGGCATCTCGTCAGTATTGCGTCGGCTGAGGAGCAGCAGTTTTTACAGGAAAAGTTTGGCACTCAGCTAGCGGGTAGCGATTTCTGGATCGGTTTACAGCGTCAGAACTGGACGCAATGGACAGACCACACCGATGTTACTTACCAAAACTGGAGCAATGCCCAACCTGATAATGCTGCTGGAGCAGAACATTTCGGTTATGCGTCCAGCACCGACTGGCAATGGAGAGATGGCGATAGCAGTCTGAAACTGCCATTCATTGTAGAAATCGATAGCCCTGATGATAGCGCGATCGCGCTTGACAAAAAATACTACGGCGACTCAATCCAACTGGAGTTTAACGAAGACAACTGGAATGCGCCGCAAACCGTTAAAGTGCGGGCAAAAGATGATATCCATGTCCGGGGCGACTACCAGAGCTTTGTCTATGCCGATGTGCGATCGGACGATCCAGACTATGCCGGTAAAGCCGTTGATCCGGTGACTATTCAGATTCGCGATAACGACCTGCCCAAGGTGAGTGCTTACACGGTTCTCGATGCAGGCGAACCCGGACAAATCGGCTTCTTTGGCTTAAAGCTCAATACCGATCAAGTCAGAAACCCAGAAGGGCTGCGAATCTACTACCGGGTCAAGGGCTGGCAAACGGCTCCAGCAACGCAAGGCGAAGACTACCAGAACTATGTTGATCTCACGCCCCAAGAGATCAACTACGTCACCGTTGCTCCCGGTCAAGATCTTGCCAACGTTGTCATCTTTCCGATCGACGATTACATCGCAGAAGGGTTTGACATCACCTTCAAGCCGAATGGTGTGAATGTTGTCTCTGACCAAATTACGGCTCTAAAGCACCGTCTGATTCAAGGCTCAAGAGTCGCATTTACTGTCGATGGCGGGAGTGGAACGCTAGCAGAAGGGCTGTCTTCTGATAACGTCTACTACGTCAAGGTGATTTCAGAAGATGTTATCCAACTCTATAACGATGCAAACCTAACTCAAAAAGTGGACATCACATCGGCGGGGGCAGGCACAACTCGCTTACTAGATGCCACAGGCAAAACAGCCGCAGAAGCCAAAGCAAACACTAAGCGGTTTGAAGCCGTTGAGCTAGAGATATTGCCCGACCCCAATGGCACAGCCCCTGGTTATCAGCTTGCACCGATCGATACCAAAGCATCGGTTCGAGTCTATGACAATGAGGAAGTTGGTTTCCGGTTTATTTTGTCAGGTCAGCAAGTCGTCGATAGCAGCAATCCGGCAGACAAAGGCTACTTGACGATCGCGGAACATCCAGACCTAGATAACAACGACGAGTTTTCGGCGGCAACCTTCTTAGTACGTCCTCTGTCTGATCCTGGCAATACCACTGGAGGAGCCCCGAACTGGTTAGCACTCCGCTTTAACCCCCGTTGGGATCAGAACGTCAGCCAGGAAATGCAGGTTCACTTGATGGATGAGCCTAAATTTGATGAAGAAACCGGAGAAGCAACCGTTACGATCGCGGCATACGACTCGTGGGGACGCAAGATCAAGTTTTATCAGCTTGATCCAGATGCAGAACCGGGTTCAATTCCAGAACTGACTGACGAATTAGAAGTCACCGTTACTGAAGACACCTGGGGAGAACCGATTCAACTGAAGAGTGCCGTCTTTTTTGACACGAATGGCAACGGTGATTGGGATGCAGGTGAACATCGTGGCGTTACCCTGAGTGATAGCAGCTATTTCTTCTGGGATGATGCGAACGATGATGGAATCTATGACGATAGCGAAAATACTGATCTGAGTCAGTTTAATGTCGGTATCGACAAGGTGAACCAAAATGTAGCGCTGTCAGATTTTGATCTCGATGGCGATGGTTTCTTGACGATGTTTGAATTTGGTCAGCGCCCGGATCAGCAAGACGGCTGGAAGCTAGTTTCTGAACTGGGAACCGCGAAGGCAGTTGTCGTGGATGACGGTGATCAGGTTAACCGAGTTGAAATTGTTGGAAGCAACGATGTTTCTGTAGGTCGCTGGTCTAGTTTCTCCGTCTTTACATCGTTCCAATCTGATGATCCCGATATCGATATCAAACTGACGGCAGAAGATGGCGTACCGGATGATCTTTCCCTGCCACCCAGCTATGGCTCTGATCCGTCCTGGAAAGATAATTCCATCTACTTTGACAGCAACAATTGGGCACGCTTCCAGCGAGTCAAGATTACCGGACTCGATGACCAGGATTTAACCAAAACTCTGATTGATGGGGAACTCGTTCCAAATGATCTAGGCTACGACATCGATCGCGTCTTACCGCTCGACATGAAGGTATACGAAGGAGAAGGCAAAACCGGGCTCTACGCAAAGAAATTTGACAATGCCCAATCTCCTTTGGTGCTCACTGTCAAAGACCGTCGATTGGAGAATGATGTTGTTGCAGGTTCCCTCGATCAAGGCTTTTCTAGCTTAGAAAAAGCGATCAATAATTATCGCTTGCCTCTGATTGGTCAACTCTCTGGTAAGTTGCCTCCCTTTCTCAGTGACTTTATTCGATCGTTTACCGAAAACCTGGATAAGCAGCGATATATCACAGGTCCTTCTCTCGCTAGAGCACTCAGCGATGCGCTCAGCGAACAGCTAGAAGGCACAGGTGTAGAGGTTGAGGTTGAATACGACGCAAAGGATCAGAAAGTCAAGATCAACCTGGCATTTGGACAAGACTATGACCTGTTCAAAGTAGCTCTCGATGCCGATTTGGGATTACCGGCTCTGGGATTAAAGACTGAAGGATCATTGTCTTCTATCTTCCACTTCGATTTGCGAGTCGGCATGACGCTCGATCTCAAGGAAAGATCATTCCTCCTAGATGTGTCTGAAGACGAAAAAGGAACCAGTCGAACCGGAGCGGATGCCGCTGTTTTCCTTGACCTCAACAACTTTAAAGCAACAGGCAACATCGCCTTTTTACGAGCAGAACTACAACAAATTCCGCTCGATGACTTCATCAATGGGCACAAACCTCAGGTGACCATTTGGCTAGAAGACGATCCCATTTTTGCTTCAGGAACAGAAAGCCAGACGGTTAGAATTCGCGCCTACGATGTGAGCGGTGAAGCGATCGATCTAAATTTGACCTCCAGCGATACATTCGCCGCTTACACCAAGACTGAGGACACATGGAAACATCCCATGATTCTTCAGGGAGTCGGCTACGACGACATTGACGAACTTTCTGTCGAGTTCAACGGACAAACTCGCCGCTTTCGAGTCAACTGGAAGGGTGAAAAGGAAATTCAAGGCTTAAAAGTTGACGCAGAACTGTTTGATCGTGATCCTCAAAGCTTCTTCCAAGAATATGACGGCGAGAAGAACATTCTAGACACCTTAGAAAAAAATGCAGAGTCTGAAGGTCTACTCGCTGAGGGCGATACGCATAGCGAAGGAGCTTTAGGCATTGGCTTCTCATTGCTTCAGAAGAAAGCCGTTGATGTCGATGTCAAGCGCAAGTACGAATTTGAAATTGAGGCAGACTCGAAGGAACAAGGTATTCCGACCTTATACACCGGAGATAAAGAAGACGGAGCTGACAACTTAGATGCCTTTTTAGAGGGTGAAGGTCCTCAAGAAGGCTCAGTGTCTATCACCTTGGGAGGCGTTGACAACAACTCTGAGATTCCCAACTTCTTCACGGTCAAACTGTATCGAGTGATCGATCCAAACCGTGACCCCTACTCGGGTGACGCGATCGACGATCCAATTTACTTCCCCAATCAGAAACTAGTTCCGCTCAACTTCACGTTAGGAGCAGGAACCGTAGATCCCGAAGACCCACAGCCAGAAGATCCGCGTCTACCATTGCGTCGTCAGCTATCGGTGGGCGGTACAAGTAACTCTTACAACTTTAAAGAGTTCAATGGTTACGGAATTGACTTTGCCACGGGCTCCCTTGCGGGCGATATTCCGCTCGGTAGCGATATTGTCTTTCAAGTGAGTAAGGGACTGCAAGACGGTCTTCCTTCCGGGAAGATGTACTACATTCAGCCCTTCAATGACGAGGATGAGGTCATTCATCAGGTCATGAACTTTATCGAAATTAGTGGAGCGGCTCCAGAGGCTGGCGCTTTGCCTCCAGAGATTATTGTGATTGACCCCGATGCAGCCGAGAACAATGATCCGAACCTTAAAGACGAGAAAGATCCCCTGCCTGACACGTATATCCTTCAAGGAGATAATGTCAGCCTTAGCGATGGGCAGACCAAAAAGACAGCAATTTTACTCAAGAACTCTGAGGGTTTCGTTGTCAAGGCTGCTCCAGCACCAGCGACAGGTGGTACAACAGGCGGTACAACAGGCACGGGTGGAGGTGCGACTCCTACCACTCCTGAACCCGCTGCCGAAGATACCTACGAAATCGATGAAGTTGGCATTCCAACACGAGAATCTGAATTGAGTGGGTCTGAGTTTAATGGCACCAAACTGAAAGAACTCTTTGACTACACTCTAAATGGAACAGTTGGAGCAGCCTTTAATCTCAAGACCTCGGTTTCTGGAAATACATCGTTCCCATCGGTCAGCGTAGATCTGGGGTTAGCAGGTCAAGCTGAGAAAACAAAAGGTGAAGATGCCAATCTATCTCTCACGATCGGCTTAAAAGATCTTGGCTTAGATCTAGGCAGTTTCCTAACCAAGTTCGCAAAACCTGTTCTTGATGGCATTGATCAAATTCTTGAGCCAATTAAACCCTTAGTGAAGACGCTCAGCACCGATGTTGAACTTCTGAAAAAACTAGGACTTGCAAACTTATTTGATAAAGACGGAAACGGCCAAGCTTCTATTCTCGAAATTGCGCTTACCCTCTCTCAGCTAGCCAAGAGAGGTGGTGCAACCAAGTATGCTGACTTCTTTGAAACAGTAGTCAAAGTCATTGACTTTATCGAAACTCTTGAAAAAGTCAACGCGAAACTGGCAAAAGGAGACAATCTTGTTATCCCCTTACTAGATGAATATCATCTCCAGTTGACTCCAAGCAAACCTGCGGAAAAGCAACCTGGAGCAACCGGAGAAGAAGCTGGAGGAGAGACTGGGGGAGCAACCGGAGGAACGGCAGCAGCCGAAAAAGGATTGCCGACGCCTGCAACTGAGACTTCGACGATCGAACACCAGGCAACTGCTCCAAAACTTCCTGGAACAGAGGGGTTAGCAGAAGAAGCAGCCAAATCCTCAAATCCCACTGGCAAAGATCAAGCAAGTTTATTAACGAAGCTAAAGAACCTCAAGGGCTTGAAGTTCCCCATTCTGGAAGATCCAGTCAGCATCGTTAATTTGCTGTTTGGCAAGGATGTGAACCTCGTACTCTACAATTTGCCAGAACTCAAGCTAACGTTTGAGCTTGAGAAGAAGTTCAATTTTCCGCCCTTTCCTCCAGCCTACGGAAAATTGGCAGGACGCTTTGAAGTAGGGGCTAATCTTGGGTTTGGGTTTGATACCTACGGGTTCCGCCAGTGGGCACAAGATGACTTTGCGCTTAAAAAAAGCTACCAAATTTTTGATGGCTTCTTCTTACAAGACTGGACACTTGAAAGCTACCTGTCTAGTGCTGATCCAGAGGACAAACCGGAACTGTATGCCAACGCAGAAATTGAAGCGGGGGCTGGGGTAGATCTAGCGCTTGCAGACTTCTATCTGGGAGGTGGACTTGGTGCTGATGTCAATTTCGATTTAGAAGATAAAGGCGAATATGGCAGTGATTTAGGCACTAGCGACGGCAAGGTGCGGGGTTCAGAAATTATTGCAGGCATTAGCAACCCTCTGTCGCTCTTTGAGCTATATGGACGAATCTACGCTTTCCTCAAAGCATCTTTAACGCTGGGTGTATCACCCTTTAGTTTCGATGTGTTCAACGAGAAATTTGAGTTCCCACTATTTCAGTTCCAGATTGGTGGTGCTCAAAAAAGCGGTAAGGCAGTTCAATCTGAAGTGGTGGGTGGAACCGTCTTCTTTGACTCTAACTTCAACATGAAGCTCGATGAGGGCGAGGCTTGGACACTCACTTTAGGAGATGGCAGCTACACCTTTGGCATCGACACAGCTGAATTAGATGTGGATGGTGATGGCGAACTCACGTTAGTCGATGGTCAGATTGTGGTCATTGGGGGACGAGACAAAGAGAGTGGTTTACCGATCGTCAGCCCGATGGTTGCAACACCCGAAAGTAGCATCGTTTCACCCTTGACGACGATGGCTACCGAAATGGCGATCGCAAGCGGTGGCGACCTGACCGCTAGCACAACTAAGCTGAAAGCCTTCTTCAATCTGCCAACTACTCTTAATATCAGCACCTTCGACCCGATCTCTGCCATTCGTAGCGGAACCTTGGAAGAAGCGGCAGCAGGGCTTCAGGTTTACAAGAGTCACATTATCCTTGACTCACTGCTCTATAACCTGACACGGGTTGCAGGGGGCTACGAAACTAATGGCATTACGGCAGATCTCGTAATCGAGATGGTGGGCTTTATTGGCAATGCGATCGATGACGTTGTGATTAACAGCAATCAATCCTATGCCGATCGTCTAGAAACCTTTGTGCAGCAAACCATCGATCGCTACTACCAGGAAGAGATTTTGCCTGACCTGTCTGGTGCAGCTCGAACGGAAGCTCAAATCGAGCAAGGCACGATCGTGCAAATTCTCTCAGACACGTATCAAAAAGTGGCAGGAGAAGCAACACTGACCAATCCAACCCTTGACACGATTCATCAAGCCTTTGAAGATCTCACACCGCTGAAGACCGCACTAAAAACCAGTCTACCTGGCACCCTTGATCGCTATCAGCAGAGCTTTATTACGGCGGCAGAAGCCACTCAGCAAACAACTCAAGCGATCGCGCAAGCGTCTAATCAAGCTCCCGACATTGATGGAACCAAACTCTACGCTGCCTTCACTGCTTACGAAGGCGCAACCGTTGCTCAAATTTTCGGATCGACCTTTTTGAACCAAGACCCAGGCGATAGCTTCTACGGAGTCGCGATCTCGGGTTATGTTCCTCAAGTCAGTCTTGGCGATTGGACGTACTACAACTCGACCCAACAGCAGTGGGTTGTGCTTGACCAAACGATTACTTCCCAATCAGCGTTGGTTCTTAAAGCGAGTGATCAACTCCGGTTCGTTCCACGAAGTAATGCAGGCGGGCAGCAAACGCCTCCTCTGTCTGTGCACTTGATTGATCGAAATGGACAAAGCTCAGATCAGCTTCTGCAAACGGGCGATCGTCTTAACTTAAATACCGCTGATCCCAACGCCACGCCTGTCGGAGGCGCATCTCCTTTCAGCGAACAAACCCTTAACCTATCTATCGGAATTACAGTTCCTACCACTACTATGACGACTGCACCCACTCTGACTGCCACGATCGCTGATATTGAGAATGCCATCTCTGTCTTTGAAGACAGCCCTTCTAACCCATTGATCACCTTAGAAGGCGCAACCGTTGCTTCTTTGTTTAGCCAATACTTTGCTCCTAATTCCGTCTATTCAACGGTATCGGGAATTGCCATTAGTGACTATAAGTTCAGCCCTAGTCAAGGCAAGTGGCAATACAAAGAGGGCGCAGACTGGATTGATATCCCAGAAGTAAATCGACAAACCGCTGAAAATCGGCATTTCTTGCTCAGTGCCAATTCTTTGCTTCGCTTCGTTCCGGCTCCCGACTACTTTGGCGTTGCAACGAATTTATCTGTAAACCTGCTAGATTCTCGTGTAGCGGTTACATCGGGGAGCAGAGTTAACATCACAACCGAGCCAAGCTACAGCAACAGCTACACGAACATTCTGCAATTCCAGACTCAAATTGATACGGTCAATGATGCTCCTGTCAGCAGCCTCAGCTTTACCTTTAACCAGACTGATGCGGAGCGCATCAATGACAGAAGATCTCCAACTTCAGCCGAACTCAATCCACCTGCTGGACGCAGTGATCTCTATCCTGCACCGATTAAGGTTGAAGGATTGCTCGGAACAATTCAGAAGGTGACCGTTACACTCAAAGGGTTGAGTGCAACCAGAGCTAACAATCTAGATATTTGGCTAGAAGGACCTCAAGGGCAGCGAGTGATTCTGCTTTCAGATGCAGCAGACAGTAGCCCGATTAGTAACTTAACGCTCAGCTTTGCGGATGGTCAATTCCCTGATGCTTTAGCGCTGTCGCCCCTACAAAACAACAATACCTACCGACCAACTAACAACTCTGTCACCAACGATCCAGATCCAACCGAGTTCACTGGAGCGCAAACGTCTTTCTCGCAAATTATTGGATTGGATGGCAAAACCTTAAATGGAGACTGGAAACTCTACGTTCAAGATGATACGGATAGTGGTACAGATGACGCTAACTTCGGCAGCTTACTCAACGGCTGGAGTATCACTTTCGATCGCCAGGATGGTAACTTTAGCGCGATCAATGAAGACAACACGAGTACTCCACAAGAGTTGACGATTGAGCAATTGTTTGGCAGCCGTTTTACTGACAAAGATAGCAATACGCTGAAAGGGGTTGCGATCGTTAGCAATGCAGCGACAAACGCTCAAGGAGAATGGCAATACTTTAACGGCACTGCTTGGATAGGGATATCCTCTGACCTAACCGAAACTCAGGGATTGTTGCTGTCTCCTAGCACAAAACTACGTTTCTTGCCTGGGAGAAACTTCAATGGGCAAGCTGGAGCCATCGCTGCACGTCTCGTCGATAGCTCTTACTTTGACTTTACCGTTGGAGCGATCGCAGATGCCCGTTTCCAAACGTCAGGCGGTCCGTTTAGTCAGGCAATCATCAGTAAAACGATTCAGATCAATCCTCTCAATGATGCGCCGACGGTGATCAAAGATGCGGCACCAACCTTTCCCACCTTCTTAGAAGACACCACAGACGATGCTCGCACTGTTGAGGCGCTCTTCTCGTCCTCGTTCCAGGATTTAATCGATGCAGGAAATGCTAACCAAAATACCTTCATCGGTGTTGCCATTATTCAGGACTTTCCTACCCCTAATTCAACTGGAACGAAAGCCACCGAGCAGCAGCTTGCTTATCAGAAAGGCCATTGGGAGGTTTACGATAACCAGCAAAGCAAGTGGTTACAATTGCCGAGTGATTTGAGCCAGACCAATGCTTACCTCGTTCCCAAAGCCACCAAGATTCGGTTCAAACCTTCCCTCAACTACAATGGAGACATTGCCCCTCTAACGGCTTACTTGGTTGACAATGGTGCAGGAACGTCGATCGGTCTTGGGCAACGAGTGAATTTATCGACAGTCGGTATCGGAGGAACCACTCGCTACACCGAAACGACCGTCACTCTGACAGGCAAGATCGAAGCGCTCAACGACTTCCAGCCAGTTGCTAAAGACTATGCAACTGCGGTTCGGCTCACCTCAATGGGGCAAGACGAAGATGTTGACGCTCCGATCAAAACAGTTGACGCTCTTTTCGGTGCTCGCTTCTCAGATGCCAATTCAGGGATTGCTGATGGATCGGATGGTGATCAATCTACCTTTGATCAAACTGACAAAGCCAATCATGGCATTCTGGCTGATGCAGGATTCTGGGGCATTTTGATCACGGAGATTCCCTCAATAGCATTGGGTAACTGGCAGTACAGTGCGGATGGAACGAGCTGGGTTTCTGTATCGGGGTGGACGGCAGGTAGTGGGTTGTATCTACCCAAATCCTATCAACTTCGCTTCAACCATGCAGGAACGGATACTAATGTAGAAGCTCCTCCGTTAAATGCTTATCTAGTAGACACTAGCGTTCTTGATACCAATATCAATACAGGGGTGGCTCAATTGGGTACGCTAGCGAGTCCCAAGGCTGCGATCGCGTCTGCCATCCCTCAACCAAACCGGGCTGGAGAAGCAAGTCCGCTCAGTGCTAATTTGCTCACCTTAGCGCAGGCGGTAATTGCTCGAAATCATGCCCCTGTGGCAGCAGGTGAGACGACTTTAGCGGCGATCGATCTAACGATCGCGGATTCTACCGGAGCAACAATTTTAAGTCTCTTCTCGGGCAACTTCAGCGATTCAATTGACGCAGGCACCCTAGCGGGTATTGCCATTACTGCAAATAGTGCAAATCCGAATGAAGGGTATTGGCAGTACTCTACAAACGGCGGGGCTTTGTGGCAATACATTCCCACCACAAACCTATCTGATGCCCATGCTTTTACCTTAAAAGCAGATGCCAACACCAAACTACGCTTCTTACCCAAAGCCAACTACGTTGGTAAACCTAGCGACCTAACAGTGCGGTTGATTGACAACAGTGCGATCGTCAGCAATGGCGAACTTGGAATAGATGTTTCTACAAACGGTGGCAGAACTCCTTATAGCCAGAAACTAGTTAACCTCAGTACTAGAATCGATCTAGAACGTTCTGGCAGTGTTGCTCTGGTAGGAGATGCTCAGAAGACGCTATACGTCGAGGCGAATGGAGTTCTACAGACAATTCTGCTGAACCAGAAATTGGTAGGAGCCGACATGTATGCGGGATGGCAAGTGC